>DVEE01000345.1 GCA_015295885.1 Leptolyngbyaceae cyanobacterium M65_K2018_010 | reverse complement strand
GAATGGTCAGGTTAGAGTCCTGGGCAGAGACCTGGCCGACCAAACTGAGCCGGGTAGCGCCGGCACAGAACTCCACGGGATCGAGAACTAGGGTTTGATGATGCACCTCTCCCCGGGCCAGGAACTGGTTGTCAAAGTCGTAGCGGCCCCAGGCCCAGTTTTGCCCGGAGAACTCAAAATCAGCGCTTAGCCCTGCTCGCGGGTCAACCGCCACCCCTAGGCGACCGGACACCTGCCCCTCCAGCTGATCAAGGCTGGGTAGCAGAGCCCTGGCCTGCTGCTGGTCAACCATCTGCCCTAAACCCCGCCGCAATTCTCGATTTTTCTCCCTGATTACCCTGGCATCGAGGGCTCTGGCCAGGCTGGCCTGGTCTAGCAGCGCAGCCTCGGGCATGCCCACCGGGGTGACCGCCAGATCCGCTCCGGAACCGGGAGTGGGGGGTCTCAACAGACGGCCAAAGTCCGCGTAGCTGTAGAGTCTGAGGGTGTGGAGGATATCTTGAAAGTCCGCCTGGGGGGTGGAGATTGCCGCGCTCACCTGCCATTCTGGGAACAGTCGCCCCTGGCCTGTGATCAGAAATCGCGTGTTTGGGGTGAGTTGCAAGTTACCGCCGGTCAATAGGACCAGACCCTCCCGGTAGTGGAGTTGACCGGTGAGGCGGTCGGCGGTGATCACCCCTAGCCCAGGCCGATCTACGACTAAGTCAGCGGCGATCGCTGGATTGAACAACTCACTTAAGTCAATTTGGGCGGTGGCATGGAGCAAGCCCGACAGAGTCCCTAAATTCAGCCCTATATCAGGGCTTTCAAAGGGGCGAATCGCTAAACGGCCGAGATCAAAGTGACGCACTTCGGCCTCCAGAATGCTGCCCTGTCGCTGTCCAGTCACCAGGAATTCGCCATTGGAGAGGCGAAAGGTATTGGGCCGCAGGCTGGGGTCAATGTCCGCAGAGATTTCGTTCCCGGCACCCAATAGGCTCAGTTGGGCGCCCTCTGTTAGGGAAGCTCGAATCGGCCCAGACACTTCCTCAAACCAGGCCAGGTCGTTGATCGAAAACTGGCGCAGCCCGGCGATACCAGCAATTTGTGGATTGCCCAGGAACCCTCGCAGGGTACCGTCAAAATCTACATAGCCCTGGGGACGTAACCAAGTCGGGCCATCCAGTAGGGCGTAGGCGACGGCCAGGTTCAGGTGGGTGAAGCGGGTAGTAAAATCCATGCCGGAAATGGTCGGTCGGCCACCCCCGGCGGCAAAGGTGATATCTGCCCCGCCCCTGGCATAGAAGTTAGGCGCGCTGGCCTCGGGTACTTCCAGGCGTTGGCCATTCCAGATAAAGCGGGCCTGGAGAGGACCGGGTAGGAGGCGGTCAACCCCTTCTCGATGCAGGGGAATCGCCTGCGATAACTGAATCTGACCAGTAGCCCCCATAGCTGCCGGGGTTAGATGCCGCAGATTGCCCGAGACCCGCACATCGGTATCTAGCCTGCCCCGCAGTTGGGGGGATAGGAGCCCCAGGGAGAGATCCGCCCCCACCCCATGGGCTTGCCAATTCAGATTGTTCAAATTGACTTCAGCTTGGGCTTGCAAGCGGCCTTCCCCCACCTGAAATAGAGCCTTGGGGGCTTGTATGACCCCCTGGGCATAGGTGACTTGGCCCTGCCCCGGAAACGTCGCTTGGGGTAGGCGCCAATCGACTCGCCCCCGCAGATCGTTCGGGTAGCCAGTAATCTGGGCCTCGGCCAACAGCGGTCCTAATTGAATGGGGTTGGGAATCGGCACCTCGTACAATTGGGCCAGGCTATCCAGGGGTAAATCCGTCTGGACCGCAAAGCTGAGGCTAGGGCGGCGCCAATCGGCGCGGTTAAAATCCGCGGTGCCCTGGGCTGTCAGGGTGCCCCCCGGGGCCGGGCGAACCATGGCCTGGGTTAGGGTAAAGCCGCCCAAATTAGCGGTGAACTGGGCCTGAATGGCGTCCAGGCCGAGGCGATCTACCCTGACCTGATCCAGGGCATCCAAACGGCCAGTAAGCTGGGGGTTATCTAGGGCACCGGTGACCTGGGTTTCAACCCGAAAACGGCCGACGGCTTCTAGGGGTAGGGGTTGCCCTAGAACGGCTTCAACCTGGGCCAGGCTGACATCGGGCAACGTAATGAAAAGGTTGTTTCCCTGGCGCAGGTCAATGGTCCCTTCGGCCCTGGCTAAAATTGGCCCCAATTTAAGGGAGCTATGCTCCAGCCGCCCACCGAGGCCGGTGGCAATCAGGGTGCCGTTGATCTCCTGCAGGGGAGCGGGCAGGTCGGTAATCACGATATCGCCATTGCGCAGCCGGGCGGTACCGGTAACGGTGAGAGGCTCAGGGGCCCGGGGCCGCACCTTCAGGTCCAAGTTAGCCGACAACAAGCCCTCGCGGACAAAGAAGCCGCCGCCAAACAGGGGGTTGACCGACTCAATGGGAATTTGCTGGGCCTGAATTGCCAGGTTGGTTTGCAGGGTATCGAGTTGGCCCTCGCCCCGAGCCTGAAAGCTCCCCTGGTTCAGGCGTCCACCCACAATCAGGGTTGCCGTTTGATTATTTGTGCCGCTAAAGCGCAGGCGCAGGTTGACGTTTTCTAACAAAATTAGGGTGGCACTGGTTACCCCTGGGGGTAATTCCACAATGGAGGATCGGGAAATGGGGCCAATGGCCAGGGCGGCATTGCGAATTTGCAGGCTGCGTAGTTCCGTTTTAATCCAACCCCGCTGACCAATGGATCCAGGTGGGAGGACTCGCCAATCCCCATCGAACCCCTGCTTAACAGCCATTTGCGGCTCAATAAACACCAGGCTAGGTCGGAGGGTGCGGGTCCATATCAGCTCCAGGGGGTTAAAGTTGACCTCTAGGGCCCTAGCCTTCACCCAGGAAAAGTTATCTTCGGTGGGGGGCACAATCGAGGGGCCTAGCCGTACGCCGGTTGGGCTAAACCGCTCAAACTCCCCTACTTTGATGGGGCGACCCAGGGCCACGCTCAAGTTGTCTTGCAAAAACTGGGGTAACTCCCGTCGCAGCAGGCTATAGCCCCACCACCCTGCCACCAGGCCAGCCAGCACCACAGCGCCACCGCCGATGGCGATGGCCTTGCCCCATCGCCCCAGGCTACCCCAACCCGATGGAGGCACCGGGTCGGTTGGATTCCGATCTTGATCTACGGCCATAGACCACAGGATCTCACTCATCAAGTATGATTGCTGAACCGGGCGACCATGGACAGGCCCACCCTATCGTCGCCAGGCCAGAGCACCTGACCCAGGGCTCGGTACTATTATTCTGGCGATTTTTTTAAGTGGCGAAGGTAATGGGTAGGGAATCGCCATGAAAAATTTTATTTCGTAGCCATCACATGTACCCCATTCCAGTCGGGGGGCGGGGTGTGAGCCAAGTACTGCTGACTCCGCTGGATATGAACCGCGACGGCCTGATCCCTAGGGCGGAGAGCCTGGGCCTGTTGGAAAAATTGCAAGGCGGCGGCAAAGTCCATGGCGATGTACGCCTGGCGAGCCTTGGCATAGCAATCTAGGAAAGTTTGGGTAGCGGCATCGAGGGGGGTTTCCCGTCTATCGATCAGCTCATAGAGATTGACTGGCTGTCGCTTGCCCTTCACCTGAATGCGATCTAACTCCCGCGCCCAGATCTTGTCCTGACAAAGGGCGTAGGTATATTCGCTAATCACAATGTCGCAGCCGTACTCCTTGGTGACTCCCTCCAGGCGAGAGCTGAGATTCACCCCATCACCAATCACGGTGTATTCCATCTTGCGTTGGGAGCCAATGTTGCCTGACACCACTTCCCCCGAGCTAAGGCCAATGCCGATGCGAATTTCCGGTTGTCCTAACTGACGGCGCTCGGTATTAAATTGGGCCAACCGCTGGCGCATATCCAGGGCGCTCTGCACCGCGGCCCAGGCATGGTTGCTGAGGGGTAGGGGAGCGCCAAAGACAGCCATCAGGGCATCGCCAATGAACTTGTCGAGGGTGCCCTCGTAGTTGAACACCGCTTCCACCATGGTTTCAAAGTAGGCGTTGAGCAGATCTACAACTTTGTCGGCTTCCAGGTTCTCGGTCAGGGAGGTGTAGCCCCGAATATCCGAAAACAGCACCGTAACCTCCTTACGCTCTCCCTTCATGAGCAGGTCATCCCCCAGGGCCATGACTCGCTCAGCCACCCCGGGGGTCATGTAGCGGTAGAGGGTACTTTTCATCCGCTTTTCCTGGCTAATGTCCTCCAACACCAGTAGACCGCCCAGCACCCCGCCTTCGGGGTTGGTCAGGGGGTTAACGGTCAAATTTAGGCTGCGTTCCTGGTATTGCAACTGGTCCGGCGTCAACCTGGGCCCGTTGGGATCCCCCCAAAGCCGATAAAAGGGGGGATGGTTGGGGTCTGGCAGAGCTAGCTGAGCGCCCAGGGGATCAGGATAGACCTGGGCCGGTCGAATCGCCACCCGCAGGGTTTGTTCCGGTACGTAGTGATGGGCACCGTGGGTGAGGCTATCTTGCAGGCGATCGCGAAGGTTTTCGATCGCCAGGATCTCCCAAACTGGGCGATGGATGAGGGCGGAGAGCCAGCGATCGCGCTGGCTGCGGTCGGGATCGTCGGCAGTGGGACACCCCAGCAGCCCCAGGGCGGCATCGTTGATGGTGACAATGCGGCCCTCCAAATCCGTGGAAACTACGGCATCTGAAAGGCTTTGGAGAATATCTTTCTGGTATTGCTTTTCCACCAGCACGCTTTCAAACAGCTTGGCGTTTTCCAGGGCAACGCCGGCCTGAATGTTAAAAGCCCGCATAAAGGCTTCGTCGGAACTGGTAAAGGAGCCCTGGGCCTTGTTGATCAGCTGGGTGACGGCGATCAGCCTGCCAGCGGAATCAAACACCGGCATACAGAGAATATTGCGGGTTTGGTAGCCGGTGCGCCGATCCGCATCGGGGTTGAAGCGGGGATCCCGGGAAACATCGGGAATATTCAGGCCCTCACCGGTGCTAGCGACATGGCCCACAATGCCGCTAGTGCTGGGCATTCGCAGCTCTACCAGGGACCGGCCATCGCCGGATTTCACCTTCGACCATAGCTCGCCGCGCTCTTCGTCAATCAGCCAGAGGGTGCTGCGATCGGCCTGCATCAGCAGGCGGGCTTCTTCCATCACCGATTGCAGGGTTTTTTCCAGATCCAAACTCTGCTCTAGGGAGGAAATCGCCTTCAGTAAGGCCGAGACCCCCTTTTGATTGCGGGCCGCCACGTAGAAGGAGTTACAGCTTTCCAGAATTACCCCCAGGGCTTCGGCAAACTCCCTAAAGCGCCGTTCATCCTCCCCGTTGAAGGGCCCCTGGTTGAGCTTGTTCAGCAGTTGCACCACCGCCACCAGGTTGCCGGTTTTCTTGCTCAACACCGGTAGGCAGAGAATGCTGGTGGTGCGGTAACCCGTGCGCTGGTCGTAGGTGGGGTCAAAGCGATCGTCGGCGTAGGCGTCGGCAATGTTGAGGGGGGTGAGGTGGGTGGCGACATAGCCGGAGATACCCTTGCCCATGGGCACTCGAATTTCCAGCGATCGCTCGCCTTCGGCCTGGGCGATCTTAGACCAGAGCTCCTGCTTCTCGGGGTCCACCATAAAAATGGTGGTGCGATCGGCCTGCAGAATCTGGCCAATTTTCAAGGTAAAGGCTTCTAGCAGTTGCTCCAGCATGATCTCCAACGACTCGTTGTTGATCAGGTCGATGGCCCGCAAAAAGTGCTCGAACTCCTCGGTAATTTTGTCGAGCAGCTCAATAAACTGAGGGGTCGGTAAATCGCGCACCCGATGCAGCAGGGAACTGTGCTGGTTCATCAAAGACAGTGTGGTCAGTAGATTGCGATCGGACGGCGTCGCCATAGGGATTCCCACCTAACCATGACCAGACCTGTACCCGGAGGATTCACTCCGCCAAGTCCTTACTACTCTAACCGCATACTTCCCGAATCCTACGGCCAGTTATCCCTGACTGCACCCACCGCCCCCGCAGTTCTACAGAACCCTCAACACACTGGCCACACTATGAATTTCTGGAAAACCGCGCAGATCGTCCAGGGCCGTTTGGAAATGGGCTTCCTTAACTTCGTGGCTGACGATGACAATTTCTGCGTAGTTGTCGCGCAGGCCAATCTGAACAATGGATTCCAAGCTCACCGCATGATCGCCAAAGCAGAGCCCTAGCTTGCCAATCACCCCAGGCCGATCCTCCGCCAGCAGGCGCAGGTAGTAGCGGCTGACAATATCGGCCATGGGGCTAATTTTGCAGTAGTGCTGATGGGTACAGGCCAGTAGTGGATTAGCGGTTTTGGCCGTAATCTCGCTACCCTGGCCGGATACTAGGGTGGCGGCGATGTTCAAAATATCCGAGACGACGGCACTGGCGGTAGGGCCCTCCCCTGCCCCAGGACCAAAGAACATCACCTGACCAATGGGATCCCCCTCTACTAGGATGGCGTTGTAAACATCGTTGACCGCGGCCAAGGGGTGAGCCAGGGGTACCAGGGTGGGATGCACGCGCAGTTGCAGTTCGTCCAGGGGCTCCTCGGAATCCGGGTGGGTGTTACGGCGGGCGATCGCTAGTAACTTGATCACGAACCCCAGGCGACTGGCATAGGCCATATCCGCCGCCGTCACCTGCCGAATCCCCTCGCTATAGACCTCCGAGAGCTTAATGCGACCCCCAAAGGCCAGGGAAGCCAGAATCGCTATTTTATCGGCGGCGTCCAGGCCATCCACATCGGCCGCGGGGTCAGCCTCGGCGTAGCCCAACCGCTGGGCTTCGGCCAGAATGGGCTCGAAGTCGCCCCCTTCCTGCTGCATGCGGGTGAGGATGTAGTTGGTCGTACCATTGATGATGCCAGTCACCGCCTGGATGCGATTCACCCCCAGGGCTTGCTTGAGGGGTTGAATCACCGGGATACCGCCCCCCACGGCCGCTTCTAATAAAACGTAAACCCCCGCTTCATTGGCGGCGGTAAAAATTTCATCGCCGTAGCGAGCAATCACGGCTTTATTGGCCGTAACCACATGTTTGCCGTGGTGAATGGCCTTGAGAATCAGCGATCGCGCTGGTTCCAGGCCGCCCATCACCTCCACCACAATGGCAATTTCAGGGTCAGTGACCAGGCTCTCTAAATCTGTGGTGAGCACCTCGGCGGGAAAATTAACCGGGCGGGGTTTGTCAAGCTGGCGAACCCCAATTTTTGCGATCGCGATCTGGCTGAGTAAAGGGTGGCGATCAGCGGGATCAAGTAAGATTTTGACCGCTCCGGCCCCTACGGTTCCCAACCCCAATAGACCAACCTTAATACCCAAGGCCCTAGCATCCTACGCGCGTTTACCTCCCAATTGTAAAGGGAGAATCGCCATAAACAAGGGGAAGGACCTAGGGCCCTCCCCCTGCCGATTAATCCGCCCTAGGCGGTCTGCGCTCATCTATCCGGCTGGATAGGATGTCAGGATGTCATCTATGGTGGAGCGTCCTAGTAGGTTTCAACGTGCCAGCGATGCTCCTTCTTCATCTGCTTGCGGAATTCCACCCAATCCACCCCGTGCTTGCTGGCTTCTGCCGCCAGGGCTTCATCGATGCCATCTTCCATGCCCTTGAGGCCACACATATAGGTATGGGTATTGGGTTTTTGCATCAATTGCCAAAGTTCGGGGGCATGCTCTGCCACCCGGTGCTGAATATACATGCGGCCCCCTTCAGCATTTTTCTGCTCCCGACTGATGGCATAGGTCAGGCGGAAGTTGTCGGGATATTCCTTCTGGATGGCCTCCAACTCTTCCCGATAGAGAATGTTGGGCGTGTAGGGTACCCCAAAAATTAGCCAGGCCAGACCTTTGAACTGGTAATCCGGGTTAGCCTTTTTCTCCTCTGCCTTAAACATCCGCCACAGGTAGGCTCGGAAGGGGGCGATCCCGGTCCCGGTGGCCAACATGATGATAGTAGCCTCGGGGTCATCGGGCAGCAGCATTTCCTTACCGACGGGGCCAGTGATCTTCACAGCGGCGCCAGGCTCGATGTTGCAGAGGTAGGTGGAGCAAACCCCATAAACCTTTTCCTTCGTTTCCGGATGCTCGTACTCCAACTGGCGCACACAGAGAGAGACGGTTTTGTCATCCATGTTGTCGCCGTGGCGGGTAGAGGCAATGGAGTAGAGGCGCAGCTTGTGGGGCTTCCCGCTGGCATCGGTGCCAGCGGGAATAATGCCAATGCTCTGACCCTCAACGTAGTGGAGATCGCCCCCGGACAGGTCGAAGGTGATGTGCTGTACAATCCCAAGGCCGCCCTCTTGCACCAGGGGCTCATTGGAAAGCACCTGGCCCACAAACGGAGCCCCAGGCTTGTACAGATTAATCGGTACTTCAGTGGTTTTAGCGGTAGGTGTGGCTTGAGTCATGGGCTTTGCTGTGGTTTCAGGTTGCGAAGGTGGGGCCTCAATCACCGTGGGTGTCACATTGGCCATGGCTCCAACGGTTTCCATAGGGCGAATGCTGACAATCTTGCCCCCCATGCGAGTAATCCGTTGCATTTCTTGATTCATACGACTGTAGGGCACCGTAATGAAAACACTGCCACTCTGACGAATGGGACTGTTCATCCGGTCGGTTTCTGCACTTTGGCGCAGACCCTGAACTTCGTATAAAAATAAACGGCTATCGGCCAGAGTCCTGGCGTTACCGCCGCTCACACTTGGATTGTACATAGATAACTTGCAACTCTCTTAACCCAACGACCGGCAACAGAGGCCTAAGGCCCTGACTGTTACACCGAGCGCCGCTAACCCAGGAGATTTCCTAGCCAGCCTAAACGCCCTTCTCCTTAGAGTATCACTGTAGGACGGCCTAAAGGCAGAGAGTGAAGCCGTTGAGAGCCAGAGAACAGAGGGACATCCGTGATTAAATGACCCCATATCCCTCTCAATGTAGTAAAAACCCGGGGGGCAGTCTGTGTTCTTTGCAGCATCTTCAGATTTGTCATAGATTTGCCCCAGCTAGGCTCGCGGTTAATAGCCCTATCCCCTGGCTGAGCAGGAATCCATCCCAGGGAACGGGGCACCCCGCCGAACTGACTTTGATCTAGCCTAGGGGAGTCCTGTTCAGGGGCTTGCTATGGCCGGTGCTTATCTCAGACCTACCCTGCTCACCGTGGTTAGTTTTGGCCTCCTGGGTCTACTGGCTACGGTGCCAGACTGGAGACTGTATCGACGCGCCCTCAGCTATCCGGCCCGGCCCGCCACGACCGTCGCCTGGTACCAACCCCAACAGCCCGTACCCGGAGTCAAGCAGCCCAGCGCTTTACCCACATCGTCGTCCCCTCCTGAAACCGGGCCAGGGGACATTCCAGCGGCGGCCCTGCAGCGGGCCAGCGACTTTGCGGCGGCCCAAAACTCAGTGGCCCTGCTGGTGCTACACCGCGATCGGCTGGTCCTGGAGCGCTACTGGCAGGGTCATCGCCCCGACCAGCCCGTGAACTCTATGTCCATGGTCAAGACCCTACTGGCCCTGCTAGTCGGCATCGCCCTAGAAGAGGGGCATCTCAACTCCCTGGAGGATCCCGTCGGTACCTACCTACCAGCCTGGCGCCATGATCCCCGCGGAGCGATTACCCTGGCGGATTTGCTCTACATGCAATCGGGACTGAGGAATGACGATCGCACCGATGCCCTGGGCTCCGATTTAGTCCAACTCTACGGCGGTTCTAAGGTGGCCCAGACCGCTCTGCGGATTCCCCTGGTGCAACCGCCCGGCCAGACCTTTGAGTACAACAATGTCAATTCCCAAATCCTCGCCCTGGTCTTGGAGGCGGCCACGGGAGAGTCCTTTGGGGACTACCTGTCCAGCCGACTATGGCAACCGCTGGGGGCCGCCGATGGGTTCCTCTGGCTCGATCGCCCCGGTGGGCGCGCCAAACCCTTTTGCTGCTTTTTTGCCACAGCCCAGGACTGGGTCCGGGTGGGGCAAATGTTGTTGCACCGGGGTCGCCTAGGAGATCGCCAGATCGTTCCCTCGGCATGGATTGACCGCATGGTGATGACCTCCCCCCTGGAGCCTACCTTTGGCTTGCACATCTGGCTAAAGGCCCGCACCCAGGAGTATACCGCCGTTAATTTAGCGGCCTCAGCTCCCTTTTTGGCCCCCGACAGCTTCTATCTAGATGGCCGCCACCACCAAAAGGTCTACGTGATCCCATCCTACGATTTAGTGATTGTTCGCCTGGGGGAAGAGCCCCCGGCCTGGGATGATGCCGTCATTCCCAATGCCCTGGTGGCCGGGTTGCGATCCCAACCAGCGCTACCCCCTTGAGTCAAGGTTCCGGATCGGCTCCAGAGTTGGGACCGTCTAACACTTCCACCAAACCACTCTGGCCATTGAGCCGAACCCATTGGCCGTTGTGCAGTCGCTGGGTCGCCTGGGGAATATTCATCACCGCTGGGATCCCGTACTCCCTGGCAATAATGGCGCCGTGGGAAAGGCGGCCACCAACTTCGGCAATGAGTCCCTGGGCCCGGGCTAGCAGGGGCGCCCAACCGGCATCGGTGTAGGGAACCACCAGAATGAAGGATGCTTGCCCCGCTGGTAGGGATTCTAGCTGGGTCATCACCCGAATGGGGCCTTCCACCAGGCCGGCACTGGCTCCAATTCCCGTCAACTGTTGCAGGCCCCGACGGGCAGGAGCCAGGTTAAGGCGATCCAGGCTGGGTGGATCGGGGCCAAACACCAGGTAGGGAATTTCACCCCGGCCTTGATCTTGCTTGAACTGCTCTTGCCGGGCCCGAATGCGGCTATACATGGTGTCCCAGGTCGGCGGTGACGGGTCTAACCCCAGGGTTTGAATTTCGTCCAGGGTGAGGAAAAAGATATCCCCCGGTTGCTGGAGTCCGCCCGCAGTCAGCCATTGGCTTTCAAGGGCCAGGATGCTCCAGCGCAGCTCAGCCAGGAGCCGATTGTAGAGCGTATTTACCCGTCCCTTCAGGTCAAAGCGACGCTGGGCCAGCTCGGTTTTAGCCGACTTAACCGGCGGGGAAACCGACTTGGGCGGGGGGGGATGGAGAACAAACTGGGCTAGTAGATCCCGCACGGGGGCCGGGTTCTCGTGCCAGGTGGCCACGGCAATATCGGTGCCCACCGGACTGAGGTAGCCGTAATGGTCAATGAAACGGTCAATCTGGTTTAGAATTACCCCACCCTCGGTACTTTCGGCCAGGGCGGTCATCAGCGATGAGCCGTTAGTAATCGTCTTTAATTGCTGGGCGGAAAACAGTTGACGGGTTTCCTGGGCCAGGCTGCGCAGCTCATCCACCGCGGCTACTTCGTCGTTTTGACTGGGATCCAAGCTCTCTTCGGGAACCTGGAGTATCGCCCGGCGCAGGGCAAAGCTAAGGGGGGCCAGGATGTTGTAATAGGTGACGTGGCGCAACAGGGCCAGCACATCGTCAACCCGATCGAGTAACTCCTCTACGGTCAGCCTGTCTCGGGGAATGGCGGCAAAGCTATCGAGGCTGATCTGGAAGAGGGTGGCCTCGTCCTGGGCGAACTCGGTTTCCAACCGCCATTCCCGGCGCAGTAGGCGCAGCAGGCCAGGCAGGTTTCTCAGGGTCGAGGCCAGGGGCGGACGACTAAAGGGGGCACCGCGGGTTAAGAACTCCAGGCTTTCGGGGGGCAGCCCCATACGGGTGAAGATATCGCCCAGCAGAGTGGCGTTGAAATAGGCATAGGAGTGAAACAGGGTGGCGGTTTCGGCAAAATTGAGCCCTTCAACGCGATCGCCCAGCACCAGCGAGAAAATTTCTCCCCACACACCACAGGTGAGGGGGCGGTTAATGGACCAGGTGAGGGGGCGAATGGCCCCAGGAATCACCTCGGCGGCGATTTTACGGGTCCAGATCGGCTGTAGCGTCGTAATTGGGCGACTTTGCAGTAACCACAGGGTTTCGCCGTCGTAGCTCCACTCCAAATCCTGGGGAATCCCCTGGTAACGGGCTTCCAGGTGGCGAGCCAGGTAGGCCACCTGCTGCAAAACCCGAGCTGGGGTAGTGCCGGTGCCCTCCACGGTGAGGGTGAGGGCCTCGGGGATGACCCAACTATCGGCTAATTCAAGCTCGGGCCCGGGGGGCAGATCCTCCGGTTGCACCACCACCCGGTAGAGTTCTGGGGTCACCTGCCCCGACACCACCTGGTCGGCCCCACCGGGTAGGGCCTCAATGACCACCGCATCCCCGCAGCGGGCGATGGGGTCACGGCTAAAGGCCACTCCGGAAAATTGCCCCCTCACCTGCTGCTGCACAATCACCGCCATAGCTCGGTCCGGCAGATGGTGATCGCGTCGGTACTGCACCGCCCGGGGGCTGTTGTAGGCGGCGAAGCAGCGCAGGATCGCCTGATCCAGGGCTTCTCGGGTAGTGATATGCAGAAACGATTGGTAGATGCCGGCGGCGGAAACGGTAACGGTATCTTCCCCCTGGGCCGACGATCGCACCACCACCGGCTGGCTAGGGGAGGGTTGGGTAATGGCCAGGAGGGCGCTGGGATCATCCCCAGCCTGAAGCACATAACCGGGCGGCACCGGGTAGCCCCAGGTCCGCAACTGCCCCAGGGTAGCCGCCTTTTGCCCAAACTTAGTCGCGTCGAGGGGGTGGTCAAGGGCCACTAGGCCGCGATCGCCCCGAAAAAACCGAAACATAGTACGAGACTCCCATCGTCCTCCCTCGGGGGGAAGGTCTAAATCATCGGGTAATTTGTGGTAAATCCAGGCAATTAGCCCACTCAGGCAGGCCACCGCCATCACCAAAGGGCCATCTCCAGGATGGCGCAGGGCAGTCAGCAACGGTAACAACACCAAGACCAGTAGCCGCCCCTGGTGCCGTTCTCGAAAGATAGTAAACCCCAGACCACTGATCAGCAGGGTGAGCAGGGCGGTGACCCAGTCGTGAACGAGGAATCCCCAGACGACGTTGGTCGTGCCCGCGCCCTTGGCAAACCAGTAGCGACCCATAACCAGGCCAATCAGGGCGATGATTTCCCATACCGGATCAACCGGGAAATAGTGACGGGCAAGGAGGACTAGGGCGATTCCCTTGGCGGCTTCCAGGAGAACCGCCAACAGGCCAATCCAGGTGCCCCCGTGGTAAAAGGCGGCAGAAACGCCCACATTGCCGGTACCGACCTGGGCCAGATTTTTGCCGGCTAACCAGCGGGTCACCCAGCCCGTCAGGGGCAGCCCCCCGGTCAAAGGAGCCAGAACCAAAATCAACAAAGCACCCCAAACCTGGACGAGGGTCATGGCAAAGGCAACGGGCTAGACAACTGGAGACTAGACAGGGAAGTTTGCTCTAACCCTATCCTAACGGGGTGGCTGGGCTGGGCCGGGGAGAATTCAAGGGATCGCCCCTAACCCCAGGGCTAAGCCTTGGAATTAGGCTGTAAAACCCTGGTGTGCTAATCTGCTTAGGGCGGTAGTCAGCCTAAGCACTGCCTTGACTCAACTTTTTCACTGAAGCGATGGCGGCTTCCTAGCCTTCCACGTCATCCCAGATTTTGGTCAGGGACGCAGCCCTGAGCTAACGGTCCTGGTCTTTAATAATTGAGAATACGCCATGACTTCTTCACCCCAGACGTTCGATTTTCGCTCGCCCACGGAGCTGCGTGAGGTGGTGGCCGAGCAATTGCGCTTGCTGCTGGAGCAGCGTAACTACGAAGGGGCCAAGGTGTTGCTGGTGCCCGTGCAACCGGTAGATGTTGCCGAGGCCCTAGAAGAATTACCTAAGCCTATGCAGTTAGTAACCTTTCGCCTGCTCCCCCGAGAAAAGGCGGTGGAGGTCTATGAGTATTGCACTTCAGAGGTTCAGGAATCCCTGATCCAGGAGTTTCAAGACCAGGAAATCTTAGACATTGTCAATGGCATGGCCCCCGACGACCGGGCCAGCCTGTTTGACGAGTTACCCCCCCAGGTGGTGCGACGGATTCTGCCTAAGCTCACCCCCGAGGAACGGCAGGCCACCTCCCAACTCCTCGGCTACCAACCCCAAACCGCTGGGCGGTTAATGACCCCCGAGTACATTTATCTGGCGGAGGATTTAACGGTGGCCCAGGCCGCGGACAAGGTGCGGGAGTTGGCCCGCGATCGCGAGGTCAGCTATTACATTTACATCACCGATGACCGGCATGGGCTCACCGGGGTAATGTCCCTGCGGGATTTGCTGCTGGCCGATCCCAACCAATGTCTGCGAGATGTGATGAATCGGGATGTCATTTTCGCCTACACCGATACCGACCAGGAGGAAGCCGCTCAACTGATTCAACGCTACGACCTCACGGCCCTGCCCATTGTCGATCGAGAAAAGGTGCTGGTCGGGGTGATGACCGTAGACGATGCCATGGACATTCTGCAGTTAGAAGCCACTGAAGACATCTACACCATGGGGGCGGTACGGTCCGAGGGGGGTGAAAACTATTTTCAGTCCAACCTGATGTCAGTCACCCGCAAGCGGATTCCCTGGCTATCGGTGTTGCTTATTACCAATACCCTGACCATCTTTGTCATGAGTAACTTTGAGGAGGTTTTGGATCAGGTCGTCGCCCTGGCCTTTTTTACGCCTCTGTTGATTGATACCGGCGGTAACATCGGCGCCCAGTCCTCTACCGTCGTGATCCGAGGTCTCAGCACCGATGAACTCAAAAGCCGCAAACCTGGCTGGGTGATTTTTCGAGAATCCATCGCCGGTGGCATGCTGGGCATTTTACTGGGCATCGCCGTGATTGTACTGGCCTACGTATTCATGGGCCAACCCACGATTGGGCTGACGGTGGGGCTGAGTTTGCTGGTGATTGCCGTCATTGCCGCTACCGCCGGAGCGGCTCTGCCATTTTTATTTAACGCCATGGGGTTTGACCCGGCCCTGATGTCGGCCCCCTTTATTACCACCGTGGTAGATGTGCTGGGTATTTTTGTCTATCTCAGTATTGCTAGCTTTATGCTGGGCCTGGCCTGACCTGGTAATCGGCGCCGGAATCGTCGAACCTTCCCATCGCCCTATTGTCACGATGGAATCGAGGTCACGATGGAACCCAGGCTGGCTGGCAGGTTTGGGTCAGAGTGCGGAGCCGAAGCCGTGGGCACACCTTGCAGGCCTGTTAATTAAGCGGCTCACCACGATGGCACAACTTCTGGTACCCGTGACCTGCCCGCAATGGCTGCGCTTGTTTGGGTCATCTCGCCTCCAACACCTCACCCCACCCCGTGGATCCATCCCCCACAGACTGCTGGCGGGCTAGCTCACTGAATTGTTTCCACCACATCATCCCAATGAACGGTGAAGGACGGCAGCCAGCCCCTCAAAAAGTAGTACATCGAGGCTAACAGCTCTTGCCAGTAGCGAGTGGTTAACCTCAAGGCCCCCACATTGGGAACTAGATCGGCCAGGCGAGCTAGACTATCGCCCCCCCTGCTCCGGGAAGCTCCATACAATTCCGTCGGCCAAGCTACCACTTGGAGTCCCTCATTTTCAAAGGCTAGGGCTGCCCGACGCATGGTCAGAGCCGGGGCCACCAAAATCACTCGGTTGGCCTCCCGATTATTGCGCTCGGCGGTGCGCTGCGCTCCCCGCTCCAGGGGGGTGAACAGACCGCGCTCCTGGAGAAAGTTTTCCTGGTCTTCCACGGTTCTGCGAATGTCCATGCCGGTGCTAATGAGGCGAATATCTTCACTGGGAATGCCCCGGTTAATCAACCGCTGGCGAATGGACTGGTTGAGCTGCTGGCCGGTTTCCGATTCGCCATTCAGCGCGCCAGCGGTGACGGTAATCAGGGGGCGGGCGGCACTCACCCGGCCATAGACATCTGCGGCGCTATTCAGCCGCGACACCAGCAGGGGATCCAACTGCACGCTGGAGTCAACCTGGCTGGGCAGGGTATTGGCCAATTGAAAGGAATCGGCGTTGTCTCCCACCACGACCATGGCCCTGGCCCGGTCCAGGGGAACGGCATCGACGGCGGGGCAAATATCGCTACAGAGAATCCGTTGGTTTTGGTAGGCCCGCTCCACGGCCCCCTCAGATTGCAGGGCCAGCCGCCTTGCTAGCAGGGGGGTGCTGCTGAGCAACAGAATCATCAGGGCGGTGACGACCAAGCGCCCATCGACGCTCTTAATGCCTTTAATCAGGGCTGCTACTAAAAGGGTGATGACGGCGCCCAAGGGGCTGAGGGGAAAGGACAGCAACTGCCAAAAGGCCCCGATGGTGCGATCGTTGGGGGCAATAAAGGAGGCCGCCACGATGCTGAGGATAATTGCCCCTCCAAACCAGGTCAAAAAAGCGACGGGGATAAACTTTTTGATTACCCACCAAAGGATGTAACCAATGGCCAGCCAGATAATTAAGCGGGTGAGCAAATTCAGGATATCCATGCCCAGGTCTCAAATGCCTACCTGATGATATAGAGGATCCGCCGGTTTGAACCGTTGCACCTGGGGTCAGTACTCATGTGTCACAGCCAGGTGAGCCAGGGTAGGGAGGAGATCAAGGCCAATCGGTCAACAGGCTGAGTTGCTGCAGGGGGGGATCAACATTGGGTGCTTTGGCCTTAGACCGCCGGGGTTTAGCAGGCAGAATATTGACATGGGCGACAAACCAGGTGCGCAGAGCCTTGGCTTCGCTGGCGTTTAGTTCCGCCAGGGGTAGAGGTGGGGGAAATAGCTGGGGTAGGGGAGCCGCGGCCCAGGACACTTCACCGCCATAGAGGTCGGTGCCAAAGGGGGTGAGATCCGGAGGTAAGGGGGCCAGGTAGGGCACTAGGTTTGTGGCCTTGAGCAACTGACCCCGTTGGGCTTCTAACTGCTGGACCCGCCGCTGGCGGGCGGCTTTGTAATCCAGGATGGGGGCAGGGTAATTGGACCTGGGCGGTGGCTGGCCCAGTTGATCGGTGGGAACATCTGCCAGTTCGGGCAGCCAACGCTTAATGAAGACCCCCTCCGGGTCACAGCGATCAACGGCCACCTGACCCGGATTGTAAATGCGAGTCCAGGTTTTATCGACACAGTGGGTCACCCCCGACTGCATAGCCCACTGGTAGTGGTCAATGGGGCAATCGCCATCGATCAGATGCCGCATGAAATGCAGCGCTCCGTAGCGCCAGTCGATGCCTGCCAGGTTGCTTAAGAAGCTAGCGTAGATGGCCCGACTGCGGAAGTTTAAGGCCAGGTAGCCGCCGGTTGCCTGCAGGCAGCGGGCGGCGGCATCCACGATGGGGAAGCCGGTTTGCCCCGTTTGCCAGGCCCGGTAGAGTTCGGGGTCAAATTCCCAGCCTTCGTCGTCAAATACCCGGTAGAGCGATCGCAACTCGAGCTGGGGCAGATAGCGAAACCGCTGGGTAAAGCCACACCCCCAGCGTAACCGGGCAATGAGTTGCTGGTGGCTGCGACGCCGGCGGGAATCACCGCCATCGGTTGCCTGCAGCACGGTCTGCACGCACTCCCGCACCGAGATAACCCCAAACTTAATGTGGGGGCTGAGTCCGCTGGTGGCCTCAGCACCGGGGTAGGAAAGCTGCCAGTAATAGCGATCTGCCTTATCCGTTAAAAACTCCTGTAATAACCGGCGGGCGGCCCGGGTGCTCGCCGGCGGAATCGGTTTGCCATCGCTCTGATGACCTAAAGCCGCCAAATTAGGTAGGGGGTCGCTAGCCAGGTCTGGGGGTACGGTCACCCTGGGGGGAACGGGCTCTAGGGGTTGGGCCATAGCCCTGTACCAGAGCTCCCGGTAACGGGGATAGGGGATTAACTCATCCAGGCTGGCCGGTGGTTCAAACCAACGAATTTTCATGCCCCGCTGGGCCAGGGTCTGGTTGAGGCGAGCGTCCCGAACTCGACCATAGATCCGTTCGCAGTCGGTGTAGGCGTAGATGCCCTCGGCCTGGGTGGCCGCTACCAGTTGGGGCAGCACCTCCACGGGGTCCCCGGATCGCAGAATTAATCGGCCTCCGAGGCGATGCAGATCCCGATCTAGGGCGGCCAGAGCCATGAGTAGGAAAGCTACCCGGGCCGATCCGGTTTCGGGGTGGTGCAGCAGCGCCCGATCGAAGATAAACACGGGGATGACCACCCCTCGCCGGGCGGCTCGGGCCAGGGGGGCGTGGTCGGTGACGCGCAGATCGCGACGAAACCAAACAACCGTGGTATTGCCCATAACCTCTCCAAACTCCTTCCACCGCAGGAATCCATACCCAGTCCCTAGGTAGACCGTAACAAAAATTGACGACTAGCACAGCCATCTGAATAGTACTTTTGTTCTATATTAAGAAGGTCGATTCCACCGGTTCGCTGCGGTGAACCTCCTCATCTGGGATGTTCAAAGCTGGGCGGAACCGTGGGCAGGTTGAATGGGTTGTTGTAAGAGGTCAGGCTATGGCTCAGCATGCTCGCCAAGCGGTTTCTGTTTACTACCGGCCCCACCCGGTCACCCCGGCTAATCACCCCTCCCCCCCGTTACAGGCGAGGGCGGAATCTAGGCAACTGGGGGGTGATTGTCTATCCGGTTCGGTTAGTCTTCCTAACTCCAAGAAAATGGTCATGGCCGGCGGCTCGATGTTGGCCTTGGCCGCCCTTTTAGTCACGCCCCATCTTGGTGAGGGCGAGGCTCAGCCGGTCGCCAGTGATGCCTGCATCAAGTTGGAGCAGGTGCAGAATCCAGTTTCTCGCGACCGGCTACGCCGACTCCTGGCGCTTGAGGCCGCCTCCCCTAAGGCGGCGGTGCGGACCCTGCTGAACCAGCCCCACTGTGTGCTGCCTCCGACCACTGGGCGAAATGGCGGCCAGACCGAGCGGGAAGCCTATCCCCTGGAGTTTGACCCGACCACCTGGCTAATCGTGACCTACGAGAACAACCAGTACACCGGCTATGACTTCAGTTTTCATCGGTAAGTGGTCGCTCTGCTGGGGGAGGGTCACCCCGCCCTAGTAGCGGATTTGTAGGGTGACGCTGGCCTGCACGGTCTGCTCACCCCCCATCACCGGGGTTGTCACACTGGCCTCTGCGAGGGCCACATCCGCGCGCCGCGGCATGGGAACAGGAATGGGGGCATTGGCACCATTAATTTGAATGCTGACAATTTCCTGGGGGCCTAAATTCAAGGCACTCAGCACCGTATTGGCCTGGGTTTGGGCGTCGGTCACCGCTTTGCGCAGAGCCCGCTGGCGGGCAGCTTCCAGGGCGGCATCCTCGGCCACAAAGCTAATTCCCCGGATCTGGTTAGCGCCGGCCTGCACCGCTTCATCCAGCACCGCCCCTACAGCGGCGGTGGGCATCTGGAAACTCACCGTATTGCTGCCGGTATAGCCAATTCTTGTGGTCCGACCATTTTCGTAGCTATAGCGGGGACTGAGCTGAATACCCGTGGTTTCCAGTTTTTCCACCTGGCGCGATCGCAGCAACTCCACCACCGCCGCCGATCGCCGAGCTACCTCCTGTTGCACCGCCGCCGCATCGCTGCCCTCGATATCAACCCCTAGGGCAACCTGCGCCTTGGTGGTGGGCACCGACTCTTGGCCCTGCCCAGTGACAGTCAGCGTTCTCATGATCATTTCCTGGGCCATAGCCATCGGGGCAAATCCTGGCATGGGTATCCAACTGAAGGTTAGCGCCGCGGTAGTGAACAGGCTGGCGGCAAGCTGGTTAGATAGATGTCGTCTTGGCCGTTTCATCGCCTCATCAGCCTCAGTTAGGTTGGTTCCTCCATTTACCCATGGCTTTAGGAACAACGGGGCCGTGTTACCAAATTCGATACGCCCAAATTCGATACGCCCAAATTCGATACGCCCAAATTCGATACGCTAGGAGAGTCGGCTCTGTGGGTATACTCAAGCCATAGCAGGTTAAACCATTCACCGCTGATGCAATATCTGGCTAAGGTGCAAAAAAAGGCATTTTTGGGCGGAGCGGAACTGGCTCTGTTGGCGGTACGCACCTCCGAGGCTACCTGGGAGCGACTTTCGGCCGAGCGCATGGTGGAAACCACCCGCCTGTTGGCCTTTCAGGAGGGGAATCTGGTGCTGGTTGAGTTGGATAACCTGAATCAGATTACCACCATTGAAGATGCTACCCCCTGGGTGCTCAGCCTAGTGGATCAGTACCTCAGCTACGGGATTACCCCTGAGGCCCTGGAACAGGAAATTGAGCGAGCGGAGCGATGGCGCCAATCGCTCACCCTCAAAAGTCAGGAGGTGGATCGACGGGCCCTGGAGACTGCCGCCCGGCGGGATGAAATTCAGGAACTTGAACGCCACCTGAAGCAGGAGCGAGAAGAACTCGAGAGTCGCTGGCAGACCCTCAAGCAACTGGACAATGAATTAGGCACGGCTACTTAGAGGATCTAGCATAGGGTTAGAGATCTGGAGTTTAGGATCATGATCGCTGCGCTCTCCCTAAGAATTGGTGAGGTCGCCAAACAAACTGGTGTGGCCGTAGGAACCTTGCGCTACTACGAAAGTCTGGGTCTGCTCCAATCGGAGCGGGGAGCAAATGGCTATCGATACTATGGGCCAGAGGCCATTCACCAGGTGCAGTTTATTAAAAAAGCGCAGACCCTGGGTTTTTCCCTGGGCGATGTGGGCGAAATTTTGACCGTTCATAGCCAGGGGGATTGGCCCTGCCAACTGGTGCAAGCGCGCCTAAACGCCAAGATTCAAAAGCTTGAAGCCCAAATAGCGCAGATGATCGCCTTCAAAACTGAACTGGAGCAGTATCGCGATCGCTGGGCCGAGGCCCAACCCCATCCCCAACCGGGAGACATCTGCCCGCTGATAGAAACGGTGCCCCTAGCCCCATAGGGAATCCCAATGGCCTGGGGTTGGTGAACGGGGGCTGAGGGGTTAGGCTGGTAACAGAGGTATCACACACTTGCAGCAGCCCCATGGGACAGCGTTTTCGCTTTGCCATCATCAGCGACCCCCACATCGCCCTGCCCGAGACGATTTACCACCATCCCCATCGCTTCCATCTGGTAGAAGTTAGTATTCCTGGCCTAGAGCAGATCTTGGCCCACCTGGAAACTCTGGATTTGGACTTTTTGCTATTGCCCGGTGACCTCACCCAGCACGGCGAATGGGTGAACCACCAGTGGCTGATCCAGCGGCTGCAGCGATTGCCTTTTCCGGCCTACGTGGTGCCTGGCAACCATGATGTGATTGCTCGCCAGGCCAGCGATCGCGCCATTGGCCTGATGGATTTTCCGCGTCTGTACCAAGACTTTGGCTACGGTGATGGCCAGACCCTTTACTACCACCAGGAAATTCTCCCTGGCGTCCATCTGATTGGGCTTAACTCCAACGCCTTTGATGCATCGGGGCGTCAAATTGGTGTGGGCTACGTAGATGGGGAACAACTGGCCTGGTTAGACCGCACCCTGCCCCGCCTGACAGATGATCTGGTTCTGGTCATGCTCCATCATAACCTGCTGGAACATCTGCCGGGTCAGGCCCAAAGCCCCCTGGGGCAGCGCTATATGGTTCATAACCACCAGGCTTTGATTGACCGCCTCACCGCTGCCGCGGTGCCCCTGGTGTTGACGGGGCATCTGCATGTGCAGGACATTGCCCGTCGGGGCAACCTCTGTGAGGTGCTGACTGGGTCCATTGTCAGTTACCCTCACCCCTACCGCATTCTGGAAGTTGAGTACGGGCCGGGGCAACCCCTGCGGCTAGAGGTGCAATCCCATCGGCTGCAATCCGTTCAGGACTGGGCCGATTTGCAGGGCTTCTCTTACCAGTGGATGTGCGATCGCGCCGGTGGGTTCATGACCAAATTTCTCATCAGCCCTCCCCTGAATTTGTCCGAGACCGAGGCCGCCGCCGTAGCTCCCACCCTGAACCACTTCTGGGCCACCATTGCCGACGGCGATCCTCAGTTTGACTTTTCCCACCTGCCGCCCCACCTACGCCAGCGTCTAGAGTGCTTCAACGCCCTGGATGAGCAGGGCCAACCCCAGTGCTTAGATAATCAGGCCAGTCTGGTTTGGGCCTAGGCGACGTCTTAGGGTATAACAGGCCGGGTAATCCCCTGACCCAACAGGGGTAAACTTAGGTATCATTAGTTCATGCGTTCTAGCTTATAGACCTGACAGCCAACACCGTGCCCGAGTCCCTGCGTCCTGCCCCTAGGCCAGCCCCATCCCCTCCACGCTTGCCCCGGCAGCGATGGCATTTGCCGACGGTAGCCCCGGCCCTGGTTGAAGATTTAGCCCAAGCCACGGGCCTACCCCCGCTGTTGGCCCAGGTTTTGGTGCAGCGTGGCCTTGTCACCCCTGAGCAGGCTACGGATTTCCTCAACCCCGAACGGTTACAACTGCCTTCGCCTTTAATTGAGTTTCCCGATTTGGCCGTCAGCCTAGAGTTGCTGGTGGAAGCCATTGCCACCCAACAGGCGATCGCCATCTGTGGCGACTACGATGCGGATGGCATGACCAGTACGGCCCTGCTGCTGAGGGCGCTACGCCATTTGGGGGGGCAGGTCAACTACATCATTCCTAGCCGCATGACCGAAGGCTACGGGTTAAACCAGCGCATTGTGGAAGACTGCTACGCCAATGGAGTGAGTCTGATTCTCACCGTCGACAATGGCATTGCAGCCTGTGCTCCAATTCAGCGGGCGCGGGAACTGGGGCTGGCCGTGGTCGTGACCGATCACCACGATATTCCCCCCGAATTACCCCCGGCCAACGCTATTTTGAATCCCAAGCTATTACCAGAGCAGTCTCCCTATCGGGGCGTGGCTGGGGTGGGGGTAGCTTACATTCTGGCCGTGTGTTTGGCCCAAGCCCTGGATCAAACCCAGGATTTAACCGCTCCCCTGCTCGAGCTGTTTACCCTCGGGACCATTGCGGATCTAGCTCCCTTGACGGGGGTCAATCGTCGCTGGGTGCGGCGGGGGCTGGGATTATTGCCGCGGTCTCGCATTCTGGGCATTCAGGCCCTGATTCAGGTGGCCGGTTTGGCCGATCAGAGCAAACCCCTGAAGCCAGAGCATATCGGCTTTCGCCTAGGGCCCCGGATCAATGCCGTGGGGCGGATCAGCGACCCTCAAATCGTCATTGACCTGCTCACCACCGACGATGTCGGGACGGCCCTGGAACGGGCCATGCAGTGCGAACAAATTAATGCCGCTCGCCAGGATCTTTGCCAGCAGATTGAACAGGAGGCGGTGGCCTGGTGCGAACGCCAGCAGCAGGCGGGCAGCCTGGATTGGGAACAGGATCGGGTGCTGTTGCTGGTCCAGCCCAACTGGCACCACGGGGTGATTGGCATTGTCGCGTCTCGCCTAGTGGAACGTTACGGCGTGCCCGTGTTCATTGGTACCTACGAAGATGAAGAGGGCAAGGTCATCCGTGGCTCCGCCCGGGGCATTCCGGAGTTTGATGTCTTTGAAGCGCTCCAGAGCTGTAGCGACCTGATGGAGAAACTTGGCGGCCACCGGGCGGCGGGGGGATTTTCCTTTTTAACGAAGCACCTGCGGCAGGTGCAGTCGCGCCTGGTCCGCTATGCCCATCAGCGGCTTTCCCCAGAACTGCTCAAACCTCTGATTGCCGTGGATGCTCAGGCGGCCCTGGGGGACATCACCCAAGCTCTCTACGACCAGATTGACCAGCTACATCCCTGCGGCATCGAAAACCCCGATCCAGTGTTTTGGACGCCCCAGGTGCGAGTGATTGAGCAGCAGGTGGTGGGGCGTAACCAAGAGCACCTGAAACTGGTGCTGGGCGACAGGGAGGGCAGGTCTAAAATCAAAGCGATCGCCTGGCGCTGGGGCGAATACTATCCCCTGCCCGAACAAGTGGATATTGCCTACAAACTCAAGCAAAACGAGTGGCAGGGGCTATCCACAGTGGAGCTAGAGCTGGTAGGGGTGCGAGCTGGCGCAGGGGAGGGGACACCAGCGGTCGGGAATTCAGTCACCCAAGGGACTGACCCACCGCGGCCCTTGGTGCCAACTGGTCGGATTGCTTCCCCTCCATCCGGCTCTCCTGAACCACGGCCTCAGCGGCAGTCCCCCGGCCCCCTGCCAGGGCCAACTCTGCCGGAGTTGCCTACCCCAGGGGTGGATAGCACCGCAGCTAGATCGGGCCTGACTGCGGATTCCCACCCAGGGGTGGAATTCAGCTATAGCCAACGGCGTTATTGGGTCAGCCCCAGCCATACCCAAAACCCCAAGGAGTTGACTATCAGCAATCCCGAAGGCCAGGTGTTAAGGGTCCATTTGGGCGATCGACAAGGATCCCTAGAACTCCCTGGCCAAGCCCCTCGCTCCGTTGACATTTCGGAAACCTTCTATGCCAACCTGATCCAGGCCAGTGGCCAGGCCCTAGAAATTCAACGGCTACATCAGCTTTTACGGGAGAAAGAGGCCCAATTGGTGGATCAAGCCCGCCAAATTCAAAACCTGACCGACCAGCTCAACCAGATCCAGGCCAGCCCAGGTGCAGCCTCCTCCCAGTCGTCAGCCCAGCCCTGGCCTGCTGCCCTAGCAACAGAACCAACCCCTGCCCCCGTCCAGGAGTCGCCTCTCGCCTCCCCTAACCCTCCCCCCAGCCGCGAAGCCCCTCCGGTTGATCGCCGGGAGGGCCTGGTTGATTCCCAAGCCATACGCCAGCAGGTGCGCACCGCCCTGGGAGACCAGGTTTGGTTTTGCCTGGCCGGCCCCAGCCAGCAGGATCTCTGCCATGCCCTCTATCAGCAAACCCTGATTAAGGCCCAGCCCCATCCAGAGGATTTTTCCGCGGCGGCCCTGGCCTTGGGCAAGGCCCTAGAACGGGAAATTCTAGACCCTCTCCTGGTGGGGCTGCGGGAGTACGGTCAGCAAACCGGCGATGGGGAAATGGCGGCTCTGGCGACGACCCTATGCCAGCAACCCAGCCTTGGGGCGTTGCCAGCTCTGCTGGCAGAATCCTGGAAAGCTATTTCCGAAAAGGCCTTACAGGCCACTACCAAGCCTCGTCGGGGGCTTCACCAAACGATCACAGCAGAGGATTGGGCGGTTACCGACGCCTGGGTGAACGACACCCACCGGGTGCTACTCGATGAATTTCTGCAGGGGTGGGACCACCCGATCGCCACCTGGATGGTGGGAGCTAATGAAGCAGCGGCGGCGCTGGCCCAGGTGCATCAGCTCCATCACAGGGCGGCGGCAGCCGGTACGATGATGCCCGAATGGCAATTTCAACTGTTACATCAACTGGTGTTGGGCAAACGGCAAGCGGCTGGAATTTTGCAAAAGGTGTTTGGGTCCTGACCGCAGGTTCATAG
The DNA here is from genome assembly GCA_015295885.1 of Leptolyngbyaceae cyanobacterium M65_K2018_010. Lineage (GTDB taxonomy): Bacteria > Cyanobacteriota > Cyanobacteriia > Phormidesmidales > Phormidesmidaceae > Nodosilinea. Next base: position 14,795 of record DVEE01000345.1, on the reverse strand, counting down.
GCTTCCCTGACCCCAAGCTCAGAACCCTTGGCCTTCGGGCCTTCTAGGGCCAGGCCGGTGGCCCCTAGCAGCGCCGGCTAGACGCTGCCGGGTCAGCTAATATAGGTAGGCCCCTCTCCCCCCTCCTAACTATGCCCGGCGAAAAACTCTATGAAGGCAAGGCCAAGATTATCTACGCCACGGAAGATCCTGATGTGCTGCTCACCTACTTTAAAGACGACGCCACCGCCTTCAATGCTCAAAAGCGTGGCCAGATTCTAGATAAGGGCAAAATTAACTGCGCCATTTCCACCCATTTGTTCCAGCTGCTCGAAGCCCAGGGGGTGGCCACTCACTGGCTCGCGACCCCCAGCGATCGCGAGATGAGGGTTAAAGCGTTGACTATTCTCCCCCTGGAGGTGGTGGTACGCAATCGGGCCGCGGGCAGCCTGTGTCGCCAAACGGGCTTACCCCTGGGGCACATCCTGGCTCCTCCTCTGGTGGAGTTCTACTACAAAAACGACGATCTAGGGGATCCCCTACTCACCCCCGATCGAGTGCGGGTTATGAACCTGGCCAGCCCGGAACAGATGGATACCCTGCGTCGTCAAGCTCTCCACATTAACCAAATTCTGGTGCCATTCTTTGCCAGTTGTGCCATTACCCTGGTCGATTTCAAGCTAGAGTTTGGCCTAGACCGGGCCGGGCAGATTTTGCTGGCCGATGAAATTAGCCCGGACACCTGTCGCCTCTGGGATCAGTCCACCGACGACGAAACCCAACGGGTGATGGATAAGGACCGCTTCCGCCAGGATTTGGGTCACATTGAACAGGCCTATCAACGAGTGCTAGAGCGAGTTGCGGCCCAATCGGCCAAGTTTTAATGCCATCGATGCGGTAGAATTTGTCCGATTATCAGGCGCCTGGTTGCCCAGGCGGTATAGGGCTCATCTCCTTGGGGTGAGTTTTTGTTGGTGTGTGGATGTTTCTTACAGGTGCGTTTGGATGCGGGTATCTCCTCAGGTTTTAGCAATTCTGACAGCCTCCGGGCTAGTCGGGTTACTGGCTCCCCAGGCTCAAGCCAACCCCGCCGCAGAGCAGTCACCTGGCTCGTCGGTGCCCAATCTGCTCCAAGAGCTAGGGACTGGCCTGGGGGCTGAGGCCAACCTCCTGACTACACCCGCGGCCTCCGGTTTAGCCCCGGCCGGTGCGACTACGGCCTCCGAGGGGGCGTCTAGCCTAGAGCTTGACCTGCCCCGCGCTCGCCTAAATGCCTACTCCCAAGCCGTCAAAGCAGACCTGCAGACGGTGATTAACCAGTTTCGCCCGGAACCGGGACTGGAGGCGGCTGCCGCCAACCCAACGGCCGATGATCTCCCAGGTACCCCTCTGCCTTTACCGACCCCAGGATTGTCTGAGGCTCATCTCAGCCAGACGCCCAGTGATCCCAGCCCCACCCAACCGAGTGATTCCAGGCCACCGACGACCGGGGGTGGCAGCAATGTACGGGAAATTACCCCTGAGGAAGCCCAGGAAATCATCGATCGGGCCGTAGAACGTCGTAGCCAGCCCCAGGGGGCTCCAACCGAGCCCACGCCGCCCCCCGCACCCACGGAAACCGAGCCTGCGGCCGAGCCCCCTGCCACCACCGCCGAACCTGAGCCTGAACCTAGGGTGCTGGTAGCCGAGGTTCAGGTGGTTGCCCCCGAAGGCGAGTTAGATGCTTTTCTGGTGGATTTGGTCTATGGCACAATCCAAACCCGAGCCGGACGCACCACCACGCGCACCCAGTTGCAGCAGGACATTAACAATATCTTTGCCACGGGCTACTTTGCCGATGTGGATGCCGTCCCGCAGGATACGGATTTGGGGGTGCAGGTCACCTTTGTGGTGCAACCTAACCCGGTGCTAACCGGGGTAGATATTGTGGGCAATGAGGTGCTGCCGGATGCCGTAGCCGAGGAAATTTTTGCCGATCAAGTCGGTCAAATCATTAACTTGCTCGATTTCCAGGACAGCATTCTGGAACTGAACCAGTGGTATCAGGATAACGGCTACGTTCTGGCCCAGGTGATTGCCGCACCGCGGGTGTCCGAGCAGGGGGTGGTCACCCTGGAAGTGGCGGAGGGGGTGATCGAGAGTATTAAAATAAGATTCTTTAACGACCAGGGCGAGTCGGTGGATGCGGAGGGTAATCCCCTGCGCGGACGAACCCACGACTATATTATTACCCGGGAATTTACCACCCAACCGGGGGATGTGTTTAATCAGGCCCAAATTGAACAGGATTTTCAGCGGGCCTTTGGGCTGGGGATTTTTGAGGATCTGACGCCCGGCCTAGAACCCGGTGTCGAAGACCCTCGGGAAGTGGTACTGGTTGTGAATGTGACCGAGCGAAGCACGGGTTCCCTAGCAGCCGGGGTGGGCTTTAACTTTACCGGTGATTTCTTTGGCACCGTCAGTTACCGGCAGGATAACTTTGGTGGTAATAACCAAAAATTTACCGCTGAAGCTCAACTCAGTACTCGAGACATCTTATTTGATGTCAGCTTTACCGATCCCTGGATTGCCGGCGACCCCTACCGCACCTCCTATACGGCCAATACCTTTGCTAGTGCGGCCTTTAACTTGAACTTTGAGGGCGGGCCGATCACGGTGAACCTGCCCGATGGCGACCGGGTTCGGATTCGGCGGTTTGGGGCTGGTATTTCCTTCACCCGCCCCTATCCCAGTGGCTGGGTGCTGTCCATCGGCACCCTGCTGCAGAATGCCTCCTCTCGGAATGCGGATGGAGTGGTTTCTCCCTTTGATGCCGAAGGGAACCCGATTACCGTTAGCCCCACGGGTATCGACGACCTGTGGACCTTTCCCTTCAGCGCTACTCTAGATCGGCGTGACAGTCCGCTTACCCCCACTAGGGGCAGTCTGATGCGGTTCAATATCGACCAATCGCTGCCCGTTGGCCGCGGCAGCATTCTCTTTACTCGCCTGCGGGGTACCTACAGTTATTTCATTCCGGTCAGCCTAATCACCTTCAATGATGGCCCCCAGACCTTGGCGTTTAACTTCCAGTTAGGCACCACCCTAGGAGAAATTCCCCCCTACGACGCCTTTGCCCTCGGCGGCAGTAACTCGATTCGCGGCTGGGATGAAGGCGGGGTTGGCAGTGGACGCAGCTACGGCCAATTCAGTGCAGAGTATCGCTTTCCCCTGTTCTCCTTCCTGGGGGCGGTGCTATTCTTCGATGCCGGTTCGGCCCTGGGCAGCCAGTTTGCCGTGCCTGGGGCACCCGGGCCAACCCGAGGAAAACCAGATAGTGGCTTTGGTTACGGAATTGGGGCCCGGGTGCAAACGCCCCTGGGGCCGCTACGGATCGACTACGGTATCGGCAATCAAGGGACTGGATTCCTCTACTTTGGCATTGGGGAGCGGTTCTAATGACCCAAGCGCATGTATTTTTACCCACTGAGCTCGATGAGCCCCCCCAAGGGCAAAAAACTCTAGCCAAGGCTGTTCTGCGCCAGGGAGTAGGGCTCCATGGGGGAGAGTGGGTTACCGTGAAGCTCTGCGCCGCTGAGGCGGGGGCAGGACGGTACTTTGTCCGTACCGATTTGCCTGACCAGCCGACTATCGCAGCTGATTTAGAGTTGGTCGATCAAACGGTGCTGTCTACGGAACTGCGTCGGGGCAACGCCACGGTGCGGACCGTAGAACACCTCCTAGCTGCCCTGGTCGGTTTGGGGGTTGATAACGTGCGGATTGAGATTAATGGCCCAGAGGTGCCGCTGTTGGATGGTTCGGCCCTGGGCTGGGTGGAGGCTATTCAGGCGGCTGGAAGGATTGGCCAGCATCAACCGAGATCGCCCTTAACCCTTGGCCAGGCCATCACCGTCCAGGAGGGTGACGCCTGGGTGGCGGCCTTTCCTGCCGCGGCTACCCGACTGACCTACGGGATTGATTTTGAAGTAGCCGCCATTGGCAACCAGTGGTTTAGCTGGGTCCCGACCCCTGATCCCTACGATCCTGAAGGGTTTGTCAACCAAGTGGCTCCTGCCCGCACCTTTGGTTTGGCCCATCAGGTTGAGTATCTGCAAAGGCAGGGGTTAATCAAAGGAGGCAGCCTCGACAATGCCCTGGTGTGTAGTCATGAAGGCTGGCTCAATCCGCCCCTACGGTTTGACAACGAGCCCGTGCGCCACAAATTGCTGGACTTAATCGGGGATCTCAGTTTGTTAGGGGGGCTGCCTCGGGCTCACCTGGTGGCCTACAAAGCCAGTCATCATCTGCATGTGGAACTGGCCAAAGCCTTGCAGCCCTACCTCCAACGTCCCCCAGGGGCGGTATAGTGACACAATCAAGCCGATCAAACCGGGGCTAGGGTTAAGCCCTTTAGTCCTGGTTCGGGCTGAATCTTCCTGAGCCATATCAAGTCCTGTAACCATTGTGATTGACGTCAGTTCCTCAAGTCCTGTGACCAGCGTTGTGAGTAGTTTGGATTCCTCCCTGGAGGGGGCTATGACCCTGCCCCCAAGCGAGGCCAAAACCACTTTTTCGGCGGAAGAGGTGTATGCCCTGTTGCCCCATCGCTATCCCTTTGCCCTGGTGGATCGAATCATCGACTATGTTCCCAGGGAGCGAGCCACGGGGGTTAAAAATGTATCCTTCAACGAACCCCACTTTCAAGGCCACTTTCCCGGTCGACCGATCATGCCCGGGGTGTTGATTGTGGAGGCCATGGCCCAGGTCGGTGGGGTAGTGCTCACTCAAATTCCTGGAGTGCATGGGTTGTGCGTATTTGCCGGGATTGACAAGGTTAGGTTTCGCCGACCTGTAGTACCCGGCGATCAACTGGTGATGACCGTTGAGCTGCTCACTATCAAGCAACTGCGGTTTGGCAAAATGCACGGACGGGCCGAAGTTGACGGCCAATTGGTCTGTGAAGGAGACCTCATGTTCTCTGTGGTTGACCCGGGTTCAACCTCTACCTAGACAAGCGAATGGTTGTGCATTTATCTAAATCTCTGGCTTCCGGAGGCAAGTCCTTGACTACTACCCTGATTCACCCCACGGCAGTTATCCATGAGGGAGCCAAACTCCACCCTACAGTCAAGGTCGGGCCCTACGCGGTCATTGGTGAGCAGGTCACCATTGGCCCAGGCACAGACATTGGCGCCCATGTGGTGATTGATGGGCAAACCACCATTGGTGCCCACAACCGTATTTTCCCTGGGGCGGCGATCGGGTTAGAACCCCAGGACCTGAAGTACGATGGGGCCATCAGCCGAGTGGAAATTGGTGACCATAACCTGATTCGGGAATGTGTCACCATCAACCGGGCCACCGATGCAGGCTCTGTCACCCGTTTAGGCCACCACAACCTACTAATGGCCTACTGCCATGTGGCCCATAACTGTGTGATTGAAGATCAGGTGGTCATTGCTAACTCCGTAGCCCTGGCAGGCCACGTTTACGTCGAGTCCTGGGCCCGCATTAGTGGCCTAGTGGGGGTGCATCAGTTTGTGCAAATCGGTCGTTACGCCTATATCGGCGGACTGAGCCGGATTGATCGCGATGTTCCTCCCTTTACCATGGTCAACGGCAATCCTGCCTTGGTGCGGGGGCTGAACCAGGTGGGGTTGCAGCGGGCTGGACTGGCGGATCAGCGAGAGGGTGAAGACTATCGCCAGCTCAAGCAAGCCTACCGCTTAGTCTATCGATCGGAAGAGTCTTTTTCAGCGGCCCTAGAAAAGCTGCTGCAATGGGAACCCAACGATTTGGTCACGCACTTCGGTCAATTTCTGCGCGCTTCATCCCAACAGCCCAATCGCCGGGGACCCACCCCAGGACGGCGGCGAGGCGGGGCCGCGGGCCGTGACCAGTAAGGCTGTGCTGAGGTAGAGAAGCCCATGGGGCAGTCTGAGGGCCGATCAAGGCGGATTTTTATCAGCACCGGCGAGGTCTCGGGAGACCTGCAAGGTTCTCTGCTGATTGAGGCCTTGTACCAGGTGGCGGCGGAAGAACAGCTGAAGTTGGAAATTGTGGCCCTAGGGGGGCCGCGGATGGCCCAGGCGGGAGCAACCTTGCTGGGTGATACTAGCGATATTGGCTCTGTGGGAATCTTTGAGGCCCTGCCCTACCTATGGCCCAGTTGGCAATTGCAGCGTCAGACCCAGCGGGTGCTGCAGGCCCAGCCTCCAGACCTGGCCATTTTAATTGACTACATGAACCCTAACCTGGCCATGGGGCGATACCTAAAGACCCACTTTCCCCAACTGCCAGTGGTTTACTATATCGCTCCCCAGCAGTGGGTTTGGGCCTTTTCCACAGCGGATACCCGGCGAATTGTGGAGTATAGCGATCGCATGATTGCCATTTTTCAGGCTGAGGCCGACTATTTTCGACGCTTTGGGGCGGCGGTTAGCTGGGTCGGGCATCCACTGGTAGATCGCTATCCCACCGCTCCCGATCGGGAAGCGGCCCGTCAACGCCTGGGTCTGCCCCCAGACCAAACCATGATTACCCTGCTAGCGGCCTCCCGCCAGCAAGAAGTGAAGTACCTTTTGCCTATTTTTCTTCAGGCGGCACAGTTGATCCAGCGCCAAAGGCCCGACGTGCTGTTTTTGTTGCCGGTTTCTGCGCCGGCTTTGCAGGCTAGTTTTGAGCAGGGGTTGGCCAAATACCCGGTGCAGGGGCGTATTGTGCGAGATCATCCCACCGATGCCATCGCCGCCGCCGATGTGGCGCTCACCAAATCGGGCACGGCCAACCTGGAAATTGCTCTGATGAACGTGCCCCAGGTAGTGGCTTACCGGATTAACCCGATCAGTGCTCGCTTGGCCCGCTACGTCCTGAAGTTTAAGGTGCCCTTCGTTTCACCGGTTAACCTGGCGGTGAATCAACCGGTAGTGCCAGAGTTTTTACAATGGCAGGCGACACCCATAGCCCTAGCCGAAGCCACCCTCAACCTGCTAACCCATCAGCCCGATCGCCAGGCCATGCTGCAGGGGTATGCGGCCTTGCGCCAGGCCCTCGGGGAGCCGGGGGCCTGCCGTCGGGCGGCTAACCTGATCCTAAAGGGGGAAAGCTGTTGAAACGTCCCCAAAGTCACTACAATTGTTATGCTTTCTTGCAGGTTCTGCCGCAGCCAGTTGCCGTGGTGATAAGGAGGGTGGTTTGAATATACCGGAGCTATTTGCCCGTGGCGGCCCTGCCATGTGGCCGCTGCTCTTGCTGTCCATTTTAGCCCTGGGCACAATTTTAGAACGCATTTGGTTCTGGTCCCGCATTCTCACCCGGGAGCGTGAGGTTTCCGGTCGAGTGCTGGAAGCGGCCCGCCGGGATTGGCCTGCCGCTGCTGAGATTGCCCAGCGCTCCAGCCCCTTGCCCATGGGGAGGTTTCTCTCTGCTCCCTTGAAGTTGCAATCCCCGGATCCAGAAGTTTTTCGCCTCGCCTTAGAAACTGCGGCCAATGAAGAGTTAACCATTATGGCCAAGGGTGAAAAAATCCTGGAAGCCGTGATCGCCTTGGCTCCTCTGCTGGGGCTTTTGGGTACGGTTTTGGGCTTAATTAACTCCCTTTCCTCCATCCAAATTACGGACCTGGGTAGCGGTGATGCCACCGCCGGCACCTCCCTCGGGATCAGTGAAGCCCTGATTAGCACGGCCACGGGTTTAATCATTGCCATTGTCAGTTTGGCCTTCTACCGCCTGTTTCAGGGGTTCGTGTTCGGGCAGGCGAAAATGTTTAGACAGGCCGGTAGCGAGCTGGAATTGCTTTACCGGCAAAGTTGGGCCCAGCAATCCCTGACAGCCTCCCCCCCGGCTGAGCCCGATGCAACCCTGGCGGAGGTCACCCCCCCATGAAAGTCGATCTGCTCAATGCCTCTAAGGAAGACATCAGGCTGGAACTGATTCCCCTGATTGATGTGATCTTTTGCGTGCTGACCTTCTTCATTTTGGCGGCCGTGGGGTTAACCCGCCAACAGGCGATTAGTTTAGATTTGCCCTCGGCCCAAACCGGTCAACCCCTGCCCGGCCAGGTGGGTCAGGGAGGGATCGGCGATCGCCTCTACGTCAGTGTCGATAACCTGGGGCAGGTTTATCTCGATCAGCAACCCGTGGACTTGACCTTGCTCTACGATGTGCTGCTGCAATTTAACCAGGTCAATCCAGCCGGGTTAATTGTGCTCTATGCCTCCCGCGATGCCCGCTACGAAGATGTGGTTACGGTTTTAGACGTGCTGCGCTCGGTTGGAGGGGATCGGGTGGCCCTGGCAACCTTACCTCGAGATCTGAACCTGACCAACCCAACCGGTGATTTGCCCGAGTCTGAGCCCGGGTTCCCTGCCGGCAACCCGAGGGGGTCTGACTTTGAACCCACCCAACCCTGGCTGCCCAATGACTCTAGCTCACCCCTGAACCAGCCCGGGTCCTCTAGGTTGACCGCACCGCAGGGGGACCTCCCTACCGATTTCCCCCAGGAATTTGCCGATCCCAATCGTCCCGATGCCCCTAATCAACCCTAGGAGTAGATCAAACTCAAGAATCGGTCTGCCCTGGCGCCAGTCCGGAGCGTTTAACCCTCAGCCAGGATGGGGTTGGAACTGAGTTTGGGCACAATTAGAGCAAATTAGATCGGAGGGGCATAGCGACAGCTTTGGATCTTCACCAAAATCTCCAGTAAGCTAGGAAATTATGTCTAAATTTATGGCTGAAATTGTAGAAATTGCTTGAAGAAAGCTTAAGGATGTCGATGCCGCCCTGGCGGTTACTTCCCCGGTGTTCAACGAACGGGCCTCTGACGCCCACCGGTTCCTACTAACCTAGACAAAGGGTATGACTATGGCGGAAGCCAAGATCCTCGTTGTAGATGATGATCCTGCAATTCGTAACCTGATCTATCGGTTCCTAGCCAAGCAGGACTACGAAATGGAAGCAGCGGAAGATGGCAAAAAGGCCCTGGCTGTTTTCGAGCAATTTACCCCCGACCTAGTGATCTTAGACGTCAATTTGCCCGATACCAACGGTTACGAGCTCTGTAAGGAAATGCAATCTCGTACCGGGGTGTTTGTGCTCATGCTGACCAGTCGCACCGACGAATCCGATAAAATTCGCGGCTTCCATGAAGGGGCCGATGACTATCTCACCAAACCCTTTAGCCTGCTTGAGTTGGAGGTTCGGGTCGGGGCCATCCTCAAGCGGCAACGACCCGTCACCGCTGCGGAACAGCAGTGTTTGACCTTCAATAGCCTGGTGATTGATCCGGTGCGGCGAGAAGTGATGCTACACAATGAACTGGTGCCGCTGACCGCCCTAGAATTTGACCTGCTGCACTTTTTAGCCAGCCATCCAGGCCGGGTATGGCGGCGGGCTGAGCTGATTCAGAAGGTGTGGGACTACGACTACGTCGGCGACCAACGAGTTGTCGATGTCCATGTGGGCCAGATTCGCAAAAAAATTGAAAAGGATATTAACGAGCCCACCCTAATTCAAACGGTACGGGGAGTGGGTTATAAGTTTGAGCCCCCCCAGGGCGATGGTGAAGGAACGGTGGCCCCTGGTTCCGGCGGTTAACCAACCCACGCCCTAGCCGGGGCAGCGCTTCCTGTGCTGTTCATCCTAGGGAATCCCGTCGATGTTGGTTGCGAAAGTCCCAGGCCTGCTTGAGCAAATGGGTCCAGGCCCGGTTGACTTTTTTGGGCGTCCAGCCCAGGGTTTGAGCGATCGCCCGATCATCCAACTCAGTGTTTTTGACCTGGGCTTGCTTGAGGGCTAAAAATTGTTGTTGCTCGGAGGGAAGACCGTCGAAAAAAACGGACCATTCCTCCGGGGTCATGCCGAGGCGGGCCTCTAGATTAGCCCCTAACCACTGGTGCACCAGTTCCCACTCATGCTGTTGGGAAAATTTTTCGATGTGGTATTTGAATCGTTGCTGTAGGTAATCGCGCTGGCGGGGTGAAAGACCTAAAATATCGTCAATTTCAGCGGCGGAGCAGTCCTCTAGCTTGAGGGTGAGGTAGTCAATGCAGTCCCATTGATTTTGGGCTTTAAAGTACTCAATCAGGGTATGAATCACCCGATCTCGCATCACAGCCTCCCCAGGGTCGTAGGCTTCCTCCCTCATTTTCTCCCGCACCTCCTGCAGGATAGAACTGCGGGCATAGGCCTCGGCTTCCTCGGTTTTCCCGCCATCGCTGACCAGGCCAAGGTCAATCGGAGTTTCAGTCGGTTGACGGCGGCTAAAGGCTTGGGCCCGCAGCACAATCAGTTGCTTACTATGACGGCCGGCCAGGGTGATCCGCCGCTTGGCGTACTGCTCACTAAAGGCCATGTACTCGGCCAGTTCAAGGCGGGTGCGAGGGGTATAGGTGGCCGCTAGCTGGTGTTCTCGTCGGAAGGCATTGAGCACTTCAATGTAAAAGGTCTGCATGAAGTCTTCCAGCAGCGCATAGCGGCCCTGAAAGTTGAGGTGGCTACCGGTTGGAGCAATGTGGCGGTAGGCGATCGCACTCAGGCTGCTGTGGAGTTCAGCCCGACCCCGTTCGGACCCCAAGGTATAGTAGGTCAGGCATTTCTCTACCCGATGGCGAACTAGAGTGGCGCGCCAGTGGGCGATATCCCCTGAGGTTTGGATGCGATCGCTGCGATGGCAAATCCGCTCTACCTCCCGAGCGATGCGCTGTGCCACCCCTTCTAGGCCGCCGGGGCGGCGATTGAGATGGGCTTCCACCATGCTTCGGACCAGGGCCACTAGGGCTGGGTCACCGCCATGGGCCGCTGAGGCTAAACCAGAAGAGTTGGAGGGTGGAGGCGTAGCCCCCGCAGAGGATGCGGTCATGGTAAAGCCGGTAGATGCAGTCTTCATTGATACCCAATCCTAGCAATGACACCGAGATGAGAACCATGGAGGCTTGGATTGAGCCTCAGCTAGGTTCGTCTACCTGAATCATCAACGGGCACACGGCCATTTCTGGTTGGGTGTGGCAGTCCTTTAATTGTCTCAGGAAAAAGTTCTCAGGCAAAAGTAAACTCGCACCCGTTGCCCTGGCCGTCCGCCCAAGGCCGGCCGACTAGACCAGTTGGGCACCCCAGTCGCAGGCCGTCTCCCAGCCCAGCCCCTGCCGCAGGATGATCGGTTCCACCTCAGTCACATCGATAATGGTTGAAACCTCGTAGGTGAGCGGTTGGTCATCCTCAATCATCAGATCGACAAGCTTTTCCAGGGCATCGAACAGGTCTGCTTTTTCCAAACGACGGGAGCTATTGCGATCCGGGAAGGCGGGCACAAGGCTGAGGGCCGAAGTTGAAATAATCGGGTTCCCCAGGGCTTCGAGCAGGGCCAGACAAATGGTATGGTCGGGTACGCGAATGCCGGTGGTGCGGCGCTTAGGGTTCATCACCAGGCGAGGGACTAGCTTGGTGGCAGGCAACAAAAACGTATAGGGACCCGGAATCAGACGGCGAATGATGCGGTAAGCACTATCGCTAACGATGGCATACTCGGCAATGTTGGCCAGGGAAGAACAAAGAAAGGTGAGGGGTTTGTCATTGGCGAGCCGTTTCAGCTGCCGGACCCGATTCACCGCCCCTTTGTGGTTAAGGTCGCAACCAATGGCGTAGACTGTGTCTGTAGGATAAAGGACCAAGCCCCCGTGCTTTAAGGCGTTGGCAATTAACTCAAGTTTGCGGGCTTGAGGATTGTCGGGATGCAGCCGGTAGACGGTTGCCATAGGGGAGCCTCCTGAGAGAACCTGGATCGGTCCAGCCGTTTGCAAAGCCATTGCTCAAAGCCAGAGGGAAAGGAGTTGGGCGATTGCCGCTGTAAACCTCGGACCTGGGTTCCCTGACTGGAAAGATTTTTGGCCGGGCGGGGCTGATTTGTATGAAAACCTTTGTATGAAAACCATAGCTTACCTCGATTGTCCATCGGGAATTTCTGGGGATATGTGTTTGGGAGCCCTCCTAGATGCAGGGGTACCGCTGGCCTACCTGCAATCCCATCTGGATACTCTGGGCCTCAGTCAGGAATTTTCCCTGCAGGTGGGAGATACTCACCGGTGTGGGCTGCGCGCCCTACGAGTCGAGGTACAACGGCTTTCCCCCGCCCCCATGGATCTCGCTGGGGCTGCACCCCACTACCACGGGAGCAACGACCATCAATCGCCCCACCGCCATCCCCATCCCCCTGGGGCCGCTCACCCTGAAGCGGTTGGCCCCATGCCTGTACCAGTGCCCTCCAGGAACCTGGCGGCGATTGAGCACCTGATTACCCAGGCGAACTTGCCCGATCGAGCCCGCACCTGGAGCTTGGCGGTTTTTCAACGGTTAGCGGAGGCGGAGGCCGCGGTGCATGGCATTGCCACCGACCAAGTTCACTTCCATGAGGTCGGGGCCACCGATGCGATTGTCGATATCGTAGGCACCTGTTTGGGGCTAGACTACCTGGGCATAGACTCCTTGGTCTGCTCCCCGTTGCCCACCGGCAGCGGGCAAGTGCAGGCGGCCCATGGTTGGCTTCCCGTGCCCGCCCCGGCCGTTCTGAAGCTGATGGCCATGGGCCAAATTCCGATTTACAGTAACGGTCTGGCTGGGGAACTGGTAACGCCGACGGGGGCGGCCCTGGTCACGACCCTGGCCCAGCAATTTGGTCCCCCCCCGGCCCTACAACTCCGCCGGGTGGGGTTAGGAGCTGGCCAAAAAGACCTGGCGGTGCCCAATATAGTGCGGCTCTGGCTGGGTGAGGCTGAACCAGAACCCCCTTGGCCCTTGGCCCCTGCGGCCAGGGAAGCCTTAGCCCCCGTGCTACCCCAATCCGAAGAAAGGGTGACCGTGCTGGAAACCCAGGTGGATGATATGGTTCCCCAGGCAGTGGGCTACCTCTATGAACAACTGTTGGCCGCTGGAGCCCTGGACGTGTTTACCCAACCCATCGGCATGAAGAAGTCTCGCCCTGGTCTTTTGATTACCGTCCTTTGCCAGCCAGAGGCAGCGGACCGTTGCACCGCTATTCTCTTCGCTGAAACCCCTACCCTGGGCATTCGCTATCACCACCAACAGCGTAGGGTGTTGCCGCGAGCCTATCACCCCCTGCATACCCCCTACGGTACTGTTACCATGAAGGTGGCTTACCACCCCACCACCCAGGCAGTGCTGAACGTTCATCCTGAGTATGAAGATTGTGCTGCCCTGGCCCGTAGCCACCAAGTCCCCTGGCAGGTTGTGTATCAAACCGCTCTCAGCACCTGGGTTCAGAGCCAACCCCTACCTTCTAACTCACGGCACTCCGACCACTGACGGTGGCTAAGCCAGGAGGGCTAGGCCAAATCCGAAGATCCGCCTAGCGGGATAGGGTATCGAAGTCCACGGGGGAGAGCCTCATACGTTGGGAGAATACTCGGAAGGCTTCTAAATCCTCCCAACTCCGGATCAGGGGAGGGGGGGTTGCTACGTCCAGGCCATCGATTCTCACCAGGCTGTACTCGATATTCTCGGCATGAATAGCAAAGGTAACCTGGAAGACCTCGAGAAAATTAATCACCCACTGACACTGGTTCCGGGGAAATTGTTCGTAATACCGAATCAAATCGGCAATTCTCACCTCCAGGTAGAGTTGGGAACTGCGGGAAATGAGCACCAACTTGAGCAGAATAATCGCTAGGGTCAGGGCATTCCCCTGGGATAGCACCAGGCTAAACAAGGGGGAAGGAACTTCTTGATCCTCGGTCATTAGGTAGTCGATGATGCGGTTACAGGTACGCAACAGCAGGGATGTATCCAGAGGTTGATCGTCAAAGTCGGTGTAGAGGCTGTCCAGTCGAGTTTTCAGATGGTCATCAATTTGGGCCGCAATGGGAGTGCCACTGACTTGGTAAAGCAAGTACCTCGGTAAGTAAGTCTTAAAGGTCTCGTAGCGAATGGCTTTAGTTTGTTCTAGAAATAGGCGGGCGAGATTTCGGTAGCTAAAGTCTCCCCGTTTAGCCACAATCGCCTTAATCAACCTCAGTACACTATCGCCCAGAACCGTCGGATTTTTAATGGCACGTCGAGGTGGTATCGCCGCCTGGGAGTAGGCGGTGTACATGGCCAGGTCAAACTTAAACTGATCCTTCAATCGGCGAGCCAGGGCCCTGGCCGCCTGTCGCTGGCCCGGGAGCTGATTCCCCTGGCGGCGATCCGGTTCGGGGTCCGGTTTGCGGAGGACGCCGCGCTGCGATGGATGAAGGCACGCTCAGACGACCCGGAGGTGATCGAGTCCTTTGCCGATCTGCTGCTGCAGTACGGGCACGGACGGACCGATGCCGGGCGGGCGCTCGCTCTGCTGGAGCCTGCCGTCAAGCGGTTTCCGTACCACATCGGGCTCCGGTTCAGCCTGGCCCATGCCCATCGGGTCCTGGGGAACCACGGGGCGGCGGAGGCGACTTGCGGGGAGATCGTGCGGAGACACCCGGCCAGTACACGGGGTCGCTGCGAATTGGCCTGGATCCATGAGCGACAAGGGAAACTCGATCAGGCACGCGCGGAGTTGGAGGCCGCGTCCCGGATGGCACCCTTCGACCCGGATCTTCGCATCATGCAAGCCCGTTTTCTCATGCGCCACGACCGCCACGAGGAGGCGCTGGGTCGGATCGGAGAAGGTCTTGAGCGGATGCCCGAAGCGGTGGCGTTTCGCGAAATGGCGATCGACGTTCAATTCGAGTGCGGGGATGAGGAAGGGGCCGTTCGGACGGCACGAGCCGGAATCGAGGTCCACCCGGAAGGGGCCTATCCGTGGTTTCTCCTGGCCGATGCCCTGAACCGCGCGAGACGCTTTGCGGCGC
>DVEE01000054.1 GCA_015295885.1 Leptolyngbyaceae cyanobacterium M65_K2018_010 | reverse complement strand
GGGGCGGGCCTGGGGTCGGTCTCGGTGGAGGTTGGGGAAGCAGAGCTAGAGGCCATGGTCCCGACGGTCGTGCCACTGGCGATGTCAGCTTCTCCAGCAGGCGCTAAGGCCGCCAAGGGCAGGGAGTCTGGTAAGGGCTCCACGGCTTGTAGCGGCAGTTCCGCGAGCCCTTGGAAATCTTCAGACGGGGCGGGGGCAGAAGCCAAGGCTAGGGACACAGGCTGGGGTTGATCCTGAGCCAAAGCTGGGGGCTCGGCAGGGGAAGCGGATCCAGCCTCGGGTTCCGGGCGACCTAGGTCGGCTGGAACCGAGGGGCTGCTGGGTTGCAGCGGGGGACTAGCGACAGCCGGGGTGGGTGAGCCCTCCTGCCCAATCCGCCCTGGGGCAGGGGCCAGCCCTGCGGTGGGCACCGGTCGAACCGGGGGCGGCGGAATCATATCTACCCTGGACGATGGAACCGGGGGGCTGATCACCGACCCATAACTCAAGCTGGGATCCTGGATTGGGCTGGGCCTCACCGCCTCAACCTCAAAGGTCGGGGGAACCACCGGTTGCAACGCCGGGGGCGGGGCGATCGCAGGCCTAACAGCCCCACTGGCTTCGGCCTTAACCGCTGTTTGAAACTCAATCACCCCATTGCGCCGATTCTGGGCAATGATATTGTCCTCTAGCCGAGGTTGGGCATGACCATCCAGCAGCAGGCCCTCCTGGTTTTGCACCACAATGTTGTTGATGATTAAGGGTTGAGCCCCCGGGGCAACCCGAATGCCAATGCCTGTTTGCTCAAAGCGATTGCCCCGAATTTCAGCGGTAGACTGACCGGCGATCGCCAGGCCCACCACCCCATTTCCCCTGAACTGATTTTCTTCAATCAGGGCCGCACTGTCACCAAACAGGTAGACACCGCCATAGCGACTACCCACAAATTGGTTTTGGCGAATCACCGGACGACCGGTCTCAACCGCCAGGCCGTAGCCCGCGGCACCGGTATTAGTCACCACCACATTGCCCAAACCGGCTCCATCAACACCCACGATGGTGGTGTGTACTAACCCGGAGGTGGCACTGGAAAAAAGGCCACTGCCGCGGATAATGGTCTGCCCTAACCCGGCTACGGAGGCCCCTTGCACTGTCACTCCAGGCTTCAGGTAAATCGGAAAGCGCTCCCCCGAGGCCTCGCTATACTCGCCCGGGGCCAGCAACACAATGGCGTTGGCGGGAGCAATCCGCAGGGCATGGGTAATCGTCTGGTAGGGGCGCAGTTGACTGCCATCGCCGTTGCCGTCGCTACCTGCCACCGCACTCACATGGACCAGGGTATAGCTCGGTGAGGCCCCCGACCGGGCTGGGGTAGTTGGTCGATCAGCAGCGGGGGCAACGATTTCAGCCGAGGCCGGAGCGATGATACCGAGAACCAGGGCCGTTGCCGCGGTTGCTAGGGACAGAAGAGTGCGAGGAGTCATAGGCCAAGGGCGATAGAAGAGAGCAGCCAAGAAACGAACCAGGACTGAAGCGAAACGAAACCACAAACTGATAGCTCAACTGGAAGATTTTGGGCGACAGGTTTTAACAAACTTTACCTTGCCTTTAGGTTTAGGTTCAGGGGATGGATTGACTGCTCTGTAGTTCCTGCCTCAAGGGGCCGATCGCCCTTGGATGCTGCCCCAGAGCTGATAGGATGTTTAAGGTTTATTGGCCTTTGCACGCCATGCAGGATCAACCCCCAGCATCAACCCTGGCTTTACCTGCCGCTAAGGTTGATGCGGTAGTGTATCGCATTCTGGACGCGAATTTGGATCGAGCCAGGGAGGGATTGCGAATTATTGAAGAATGGTGTCGCTTTGGGTTGAATGATTTAGAGCGAACCGAACAACTCAAGCACCTACGGCAAACCTTGGCCCAGTGGCACACTCCCGAGCTGCGTCGGGCTCGCGACACCCCCAACGACCCGGGCACCCAGTTGACCCACCCCCAAGAGGCCGCCAGGGAAGACCTTACGGCCCTGCTGCAGGCCAATTTTTGCCGTGTTCAAGAAGCCTTACGGGTGCTGGAGGAATACGGCAAGCTTTACCGCCTCGACTTCGCCGCCACCTGCAAGGCCATGCGGTACCAAATCTATACCCTAGAGAGTGCGCTGCTAGGGCACCATCGCCATCAGCGCCTACAGCAGGCTCGTACCTACCTAGTCACTTCTCCCCAGGACAATTTGCTGTCCGTGGTTGAGGCCGCCCTGCAAGGGGGGATGGCTATCGTGCAATACCGGGATAAGGACACCGACGACGATCTTCGCCTAACCCGGGCCAAGCAATTGCGAGAGCTGTGTCATCGCTACCAGGCGCTGTTTCTGGTAAATGACCGGGTAGACTTAGCCCTGGCCGTCGGGGCGGATGGCGTGCACTTGGGGCAAACCGACTTACCCATTGCCGTGGCCCGTCAGTTGCTCGGCGGCCGGCGCCTGATTGGTCGCTCCACCACCAATCCCGATGAAATGCACCGGGCCATCTCCGAAGGGGCTGACTACATTGGGGTGGGGCCCGTCTACAGCACCCCTACCAAGCCCGGCAAGGCGGCCGCTGGTTTAGATTATGTGCGCCATGCCGCGAGCCATGCCACCGTACCCTGGTTTGCCATCGGGGGCATTGATACCGAGAATCTGGGGGCAGTGCTCCAGGCTGGAGCGGAGCGGATCGCCGTTGTCCGTGCCGTTATGGCCGCCGAAAACCCGACCCAGGTAGCTCAGTACTTGGTCAGTCAGACCAACCAATACCGCAGCTTGTCCAGGGAGCCGGGTCGGGCCCAGCCCTAATTTGCTGCAGTTAGTAATATCTCACTCCTTAGCATCAATGGTTTAGCTATTGACCTATGCAGGATCCTACCGTTGATTCCATCTATGTTCAGGTGAACGGCCAAAGCCACACCTGTGCCCCTGGTACCCTGTTGCCAGCCTTTTTAACCTCCCTAGGGTTGAACCCCCGCCTAGTGGCCGTAGAGTACAACGGCGAAATTCTTCACCGTCAGTTGTGGGAAACCACCTGCCTAAGGTCCAACGATAGGTTGGAGATCGTCACCATTGTGGGCGGGGGCTAAACTGCTACCGGAGTTCGGGTTTCCCCCCAGGGATGGCCCCACCTATCCATGGCAGCTTGGCGCCTTCACGTTAAAGTAAATACATATCAACTCTTCAGCCTGAATTCACCCCGTTTAAAACATCATGCTGCAAAGACTTTTTCAATGGTTTAAGCCGCTGCTCAAACCCCTGATGGCCCTTGCTCTGGTCTTGGTTTTAGTGCTAGGCCATGCCGATGGGGCCTGGGCAGCTAAGGCAGGGGGGCGGATTGGAGGTGGCAGTTTCCGAGCCCCGGCTCGCCCCACCGCCCCCGCCCCTCGCACCTACAGCCCTGGCGGTGGGTACTACCCTGGCGGTGGTTTTGGCTTCCCCTTCTTGTTTCCCCTGTTTGGCTTTGGTGGGGGCTTTGGCGGGCTGTTTACTCTGCTAATTTTCATTGGCATAGCCAATTTCATTGTGCGCAGCTTTCGAGAAGCTGGCCAGGACGGGGACTATGGTTCCCCCGCGTCGGTCACCAATCCGCCCGTGGCTGTGGCTAAGCTCCAGGTGGGGTTGCTGGCCCAGGCTCGCGCCCTGCAGGATGATTTGAATCGTATTGCCCTGAGTGCGGATACGGGCACCACCCAGGGGCTGGCCAAGCTGCTCCAGGAAACCACCCTGGCTCTGCTGCGCCATCCCGACTACTGGGTTTATGGAGCCAGCGAGGACAAGCAAACTCGGCTGCTCAGTGCGGAGCAGGAATTTAATCGGTATACCCTCTCAGCCCGCAGCAAGTTCACCCAGGAAACCCTATCCAATGTGAATAGCCAGTTAACCCAAGCCCAACCCCCAGCGGTGCTGACCGGTGCCAATGGGGACGGGGCGGCACCTGGGGAGTACATCGTAGCGACGCTGGTAGTGGCCACCCAGGGCCAGCTGGATCTGCCTGAAATTCACTCCTTGGAGGATCTCCGCCGCGCCCTAGGACAGATTGGAGCCATCTCCAGTGACAACCTACTGGCTGTGGAAGTACTCTGGACCCCTCAGCAGTCTGGGGAAACCCTTAGTGCCGATGAGATGGTGGCGGAGTATCCTGAGCTGAAATTGCTCTAGGACCCTGACTATGAGCAATCCAGTTGCTACACCACCACAGAGTACACCATAGGGTAAAGTCACCAGCGGCGAAGCCTGAGTTCATCGTCGCTGGTTTTTCCCTTCAGGAGCTCAGCGGCTGGCACTTTGAGCTTCCAGGTCAAGGCCTAAAACCTGAGTATAGGCTCCCCGGGCCTGGGTGACCCCGATGGTTCGTTGGGCCGCTTCAATCATCGGGCGGCGCAGACTGACGACAATAAATTGGGCCTGCTCTGCCTGGCGCTTGATCATACGAGAGAGGCGTTCCACGTTGGCCCCATCGAGGAACA
>DVEE01000539.1 GCA_015295885.1 Leptolyngbyaceae cyanobacterium M65_K2018_010 | reverse complement strand
CAATATTAAAGACCCAATAATCCATCATTTCGGCGGCAGCCTAGAGATCAGCTTTAATCCCTAAATCTCAGTAGATCGAAAAGTCCTTGAAGCCCTCACCCCCAGCCCCTCTCCCAGGAGGGAGAGGGGAGCCGGAAATCCCTTCTAAGTCCCTCTCCCACAGGGAGAGGGATTTAGGGTGAGGGTCTCTTAACCCTAGTGGTTGCGGCTGCTGCCCGCTTCCTCTAGCTGTCGCATCACTGCATCCAGGTTGAACGAGGCAGGCTTTTGCCGGGGCGGAAATTGCGTAAACGCCTCGATCTGCTGCGCCACCACCGCCTGCATGCCATAAATCAGGTAGGCGTGGGAGATCACCCAATCCCAGTAGGTGTTGGAGTTCTCGTCGGCCCGCTCGAACGGGTCGCGGCGCAGATTGAACATTTTGGGGGCGCGCAGGGGCACAAAGGGCTCGAACCAACACTGCAAGGTCTTGGCCCGCTGCTCCATCAAGACTGTCTTCCAGTCGCCGACGCGAATGGCCAGAATATCGCCATCGTCGCTGATGTAGAAGAAGTATTTGCGAGGGCTTTCCTCCACTTCTCCACACAGATAGGGCAGCATATTGAAGCCGTCGAGGTGGACCTTGTAGGTGCGATCGCCAATGGTGTGGCCAGTCAGTAGCTTTTCTTTCACAGTGGGCTCACCCGCTGCAGCCAGCAGGGTCGGCAGGATATCCTGATGCGAGACGATGCCATTTACCACCGACCCGGCGGGGATGTGGCCGGGCCAGCGGAAAAAGGCCGGAACCCGCCAGCCGCCTTTTTTCGCTGCGGAAGGGGGTGATGCCCGCGTCGGGCCAACTGTTGTAATGGGGGCCGTTGTCGGTGGAGTACATAACAATGGTGTCGTCGGCAATGCCCAGCTCATCCAGCTTGTCGAGCATTTCGCCGATGTGCTCGTCGTGGGCCACCATGGCGTCGTTGTAGTCGCCCTGGCCGCTCTTGCCCTTGTGCTTGTCGGCCACGTGGGTGCGAAAGTGCATGGCCGTGGTGTTGTACCAGAGAAAGAAGGGCTTGCCGTCCTGGTGGGCCTTGTCGATGAACCTGAGGGCATGCTCCGTCACCTCGTCATCGATGGTTTCCATCCGCTTTTTGGTCAGCGGGCCGGTGTCTTCAATGCGCTGACCACCGTTGCCATCAGCCCAGGTGTGCAGCACCCCGCGAGGGCCAAACCGCTCTTTAAAGGCCGGGTCTTTGGGATAATCGGGGTCTTCGGGTTCTTCTTCGGCGTTGAGGTGGTAGAGGTTGCCAAAGAACTCGTCAAAGCCGTGCACCGTGGGCAAAAATTCATCCTTATCGCCCAGGTGGTTTTTGCCAAACTGGCCGGTGGCGTAGCCCAGGGGTTTGAGCAGCTCGGCAATGGTAGGGTCTTCCTTTTGCAGACCCACATCGGCCCCCGGCATACCCACCTTGGTCAACCCGGTGCGAATGGGGTTTTGGCCAGTAATAAAGGCGGCGCGGCCAGCGGTACAGCTCTGCTGGGCGTAGTAATCGGTAAAGGCAACGCCTTCGTTGGCGACGCGATCGATATTGGGGGTGCGGTAGCCCATCTGGCCCCGGCTGTTGTAGCTGATGTTCCACCAGCCGATGTCATCGCCCCAGAGAATGAGAATATTAGGTTTACCGTTGGGCATAAGGCTTTCTCCCATGAGTTGGTTTAGAGGGCTAACAAGCAAGCACTGACCACGCAGTTGGAACAACGGCAAGAATCTGAACGGTATCCACGATCCAATCTGCTCCACCTATGATCAGGAGTTGGAGGTTAAGAATTGGGCCTTGTGTAGAAAGATTTTGGTATTGCCTGACTCAGTTAACCGCATCCTTCCATAGCCCGAAGCGATCAGCAAAACTTGAGATCGCGCCAAGACCAGCCATCCCGCGCCATAGACACCCATCCGTGGTCAATAATGGTACTTTAGGGGTGTCAGCGGGTCGCGATTATCCCAAACTTCCAACTTTTCCAGGGGTTTACAGTCCTTAACTCAACAGTCCTTCACTAAGATGGATCTTTCCGCCCCCCATGCCTAGAGTCATTCCCCACCAGCCACCCTTGATGGCTCAGAGCAACCTGGCTGAGACCCTAGCCCTACCCGATCTCACCCTGGCGCATCGCTTTCAAGACCTGGATGACTTTGGCCAGGCTGTGCTCAGTCAAGGCTTGACCCTAACCCAATTGGAAACAGGGCCTTTTCTCGGGCATATCGTTCAGGTTAGCCTAGCCGGTCTCAGGCTGATCCGCCTGACCACCAACCGTGGTCTCTACACCTCAGGCCCCAAACCAAAGGATGCGATCATTTTTTGCACCTGTTTGCATGAGCCCAATCAGCCTTTGATTAGCCATGGCCAGGCCCTGCCCAGCCAAGCCCTATTCGGCTTTGACCCCAACCGGGAGAACCGTTTAATTACCCCCCAGGGGCTCGAACTGGCCATGGTCATTGTGCCGATCGCCCGCCTTGACCCATACTTGCAAACCCTAGAACGAGATGATTTAGATCGCCGCTTCTTCCAACGGAATGCCCTGCCTATTGCCGGTCCCCATGGGAGTACCCTGCGGGCCTACCTGCAACAAATTTTTCACCTGGCCCAGACCAACCCGGCCCTGGTGCAGCAAGCCCAGGCCCTCATTGCAGGAGACCTACTGCCCCTGCTGGTGAACTGCTTTAGCGCAGAAGTCTGCCCCAACCTGCGGATTTACCCCTTTCGGCGCTCTGACCTGGTGCAGCAGGCCGAGACCTACATGCGGGCTAACCTCGACCAACCCCTCACCCTAGAGGCCATGTGCCAGGCCTTGAAAACTAGCAAAAGTGCCCTATCCTATGGGTTTCAAGAGATTTTTGGCCTCAGCCCCATGGCCTACCTCAAAGCCGTGCGGCTAAACGGGGTGCGCCGAGCCCTCAAGGCCAGCGACCCCACCCAGGCGACGGTGCTGGGCATCGCTAACCGTTACGGCTTTTGGCACATGGGCCATTTTTCCCGCGACTATCGGCAAATGTTTGGTGAGTCGCCCTCCGAGACGCTGCGAGGGGAGGAGGTGCGTGCGAGGTAGGAGGGGGATCCTCTGTCTCTGCGATCGCACAACACGATGGCGATTCATCAGGGTTTGGTGGTGATCACACCTAGGTAGAGGTCTTGGAGAGCTAGCTCAACGGGTATGGAAGCAAGTTGTACGCGAGCCGCCAGGCCGGTGTACTCGGTAAACAACCACTGATGCTCAGATTGCTTGACATACTGTTCTACGTGGGGTCTGTATTGGTCGATTAACAAATACTCTTGTAGCGATGCAAGGGTGCGATAGGCTTCAAATTTGTCGCCTCGATCGTATTTTTCGGTAGAGTCTGACAAAACCTCTGCCAGCAATAACGGATTAGTAACCGTATCTTTTCTGCCAGGTTTGAGTTCCACTGGGTCAGCGATGACCATACCGTCGGGATAAGTGTATGAATCCGCTGCCGGAATCCATAGGCGTTGATCCGTAATAAATAGGCTGTAGGGTTTCCCCCGCAGGGCAAACCAGAGCAAGGCATTGAGCGCACTGGCAATTTTGTTGTGTTCAGGGGTGCCCCCGGTCATCGGTATGATTTCTCCGTGGCGATATTCATGGCGAATATCAGACTCTACCTCTAGAGCCAGATACTCGTCTGCGGTGTAAGTTTGGGCTGGGCTAGAAGCAAGGGCCATGGCAGGTTTAGATCAATCGGGGTTTAGAGACTACCTTCCAGGGTAGAGATAGGTACCGGGTACTCGTGGTCTGTCACATCTAAATCAGCTAATAGCTGTGGCGAATAGAGTATTGTGGTTTGCATGGCCTGCCGCCCTACCTGTCGCTTTTTTGGGTCTGGGTTTTCTGTCCTACACACACTTTATCGCCCAACCCAGGTAAGTCGCCCTCGGAGACGTTGAAGGGGCCTCTGTGAGACCTTTTATTGCTCTTGCAGGCGTCGCACCCCTTCCTGAAAGCCCTTGTCATAATCAAGGCTGGCCCGAAAGTTGTCGTAGGGTAGACCATTCAAGGCATCCTGCAGGCCACGAAAAAATTCCTCTTCAGGGGTTACAGATTGCTGGATCGCCGCCTCTGTGGCTCGCTGCTCGGCTTCAGTTGGACAAGTCGCCCTTGGCTAGGCTGAAGCCCCCAAACCCTAGCTAATTCTGGCGCGATCGCGGGGGAGGGCAAATAGACGCTGGATGGCCTGGGTGCGATCGCGACGGGTTTCGCCCTCGGCGGTCTGCCAAAGGGTATCGTAGAAGAAAAATGAAACCCCGGCAAAGCCCATACTACGGGCCACTTGCACCTGCTGCCGGATCAGCACCATGGGCACGGTGCGATGCTTGAGGCCACTGAGAATGCCCACCCCGGTAGGAATGTGTTGACGGGCCTTTTGCAGGTCGCGATCGCGAAGCGTATGGCGAAAACTGGCCAGGTTGTCCCGGTAGACCTGAACGATCAGCTCTTCGATATAACCCATTTCTCGCCAGCGGGGCCAATCTTGGAGCGCATCGATGTAGGCAGTGGGGCCTGGGTTGGGCGAAACCGACAGCACCGCGTGGGGTCGCCGGGCCTTGATGACCCAAAACATGCGGCCCACTAAATCCGTAATTTTTGCCGCCCGCCAGCGGGTCCACTCGGCATCGTAGGGGTTAGAGGGCGGCGCTTTGCCCTGGTGCTCTTGCCGATACAGGTTGATGGTGTAGGGATCGTAACCATAGGCCACCGGCAGGCTAAAGTGATCGTCAAGCTGGAGCCCGGCTACGGCGTAGTTATCCATCAACTCGGCCACCAGGTCGAGAATCAGGGCTTGCACCTCTGGATGAAACGGATTCAGCCACACCCGAGGATGACGGCCTTCCATGACAATGCGGGCGGTGGGCAAGGCCCCCTGCTTTTGGGTCAGCCAGTCGGGATGGCGCTGGGCCAAGGGTGAGTTGGCCGGGGCCATAAAGCCAAACTCAAACCAGGGGATGACGCTCAGGTTGAGGGTTTGGGCCGTTTGCAGAAGCCCCAGCAGCATATCGCGATCGCCCTGGGCGGCTTCTAGCGCCTCATTCCGTCCCTGGTCTTCCAAATCGGGATAGAGACCCTGCCGGTAGCCCGTCGCTCGTTCCCCCACCTGGCTAGGGTAGAGGGTGTAGCCCCAGCTCCACACCGCCGGGTAAACGGTGTTAAAGCGGTGGTGCGCCAAAGTTTGCAGCGTATCGTTGACGGCTTGATCCGAAAAGAGCACCTGACTATCGACATTGGTCAGCCACACGCCTCGAATTTCGCTGGGGGCCTGGGTCTGAGCCTGTACTGGCCATGGCCCCACCATGCCCTGAGTGATCACAATGACTAGCGCCGTGAATAGGCTAAATCCAACGTAAAAAAACCGTTTCATAGCGTTTTCCCAACTATCCCAGCGGGTCTGTATTTAATCATCAGCGGGGATGAGGGGGTTTTTGGAATCCATAGGCCGGCTGTTGAATTGGTCTACAGCGCTGTCATACCCTACGATTTAGAGCCGCGATCGCGCCATCCCCAATTCACGGCTGGCCTGAGTGGTCAGATTCACAGCCAGGTTGCCGCAGGATTTTGACAGCGCCCCAAGAATGAAATAGCGCTGGGCCTATGGGTTTTTTAACCTAAACTGGTCATTGACTAGGAGGGCAGAGGACTGAGCTTTGACCTATCGCCATTAGCCTACCTGCGGGCTAACCTCGACCAACCCCTCACCCTAGAGGCCATTGGCCAGGCCTTGAAAACTAGCAAAAGTGCCCTATCCCCTTCAGCAGGGGTTGAATGGTCTCAGCGGTCAACGCTGTGACTACCTCCAGCACCACCTGGGCCCCCGCCTGCTCCAAGGCCCTTTGATAAGAGTGTCGATAGGGCCCATCCTTAGCCACCACATGGGGGGGCAGCACCCCCACCCCAATCCAGGGCCGGTGATTATTCTGGGCCTGGGCATAGCGGAGGGTTTGCATATCCGCCACGGTATCGCCGGCGTAAATCACCGGTAAATCACCGGGCAGTCGGTGCTGCTCCGTCAGCGCCGTAACCACCTCAAACAGGCCGGTGGGGTCGGGCTTGCCGGGGGCGTCTTCCATGGCCACCAAAACCGGTTCGCTCAGCCCCAAGCGGCGCTCTAAAACGTAGCGGGCTGACCCCCGGGTTGCCCCACTAAAGAAGCCCCAGACGACCTGTTCGGCGGTCAGTTGCTGGAAGTAGGTGCTATCCACCAGTAGGGGTTCTTGGGTAATGTAGCCATTCCAGCGCTCGGGGCAGCTCTGGTCTGTCCCCCGGTAGCGGCTTTGGAAAAAGGCCACCAAGTCTTCGTAGACCAGGGGAACCGCCTGCCTGGGCTGGCCCTGACTTTCAAAATAGCGATAGACCAGCTCCTGGGAACCTTCCCAGTCGTTGTTCCACAACCCTTCCCCCTTAAGGGCGTCAATATCCTCGGGCGAGGGGCGATAGCCACCGCCGGTAAACTGCTCCACCGTATCGGCCAGGGCCCGCCGGTAGGAATTACTCACGTCCCGTAGAACGCCGTCAATATCAAACACCACAATGGCCAGGGGATCAGAGAAGGGAGCCATAGGACAAGGGATAGCTCTGTAAGCAGATCAAAAGTGGTAGAATAAAAGACTGTAGTATTTTTGGAATTGCGGCGGAGGTCTACTTGTCCAGATTTGTCTTAAAGGTACTCTGGCTCGAAAATGACGTGGCGCTTGCGGTAGATCAGGTGGTGGGGAAGGGAACCAGTCCCCTGACCTCCTACTTTTTCTGGCCCCGTAACGATGCCTGGGAACAAATGAAAACCGAGTTGGAAAGTAAACCTTGGATCGAAGAAGAAGAACGGGTTGAAATCCTCAATCAAGCCACTGAGATTATCAACTATTGGCAGGAAGAAGGTAAGGGTAAATCCCTCAGCGAAGCTCAGGGTCGCTTCCCGGAAGTTACCTTCACCGGTAGTTCGTAGCTCCTGTCCTCGGTTGGCGGTTAGCGAGGCAGACCCCCGAGATTGCCCTGGCCCCCATAATCGAACTGATAAACCCCGCCTCTTGGAGTAGAAGCGGGGTTTTGCCGATGGGGTTATTTAATTCCCTCGGAGGCTTGCAATTTAGCCCGGGCCCGCTTCATAGCTTGCCGGGCTTGAATCACCGCCTGCTTATCTTCAGGATCCACCTGTTCCAGGCGGGTTTCCGCGTCCTGATAGGCCGCTCTAGCCGCCTCCAGGTCGATATTCTCGCCCCGCTCAGCCCCATTCACCAGAATGGTGACCTCATCGCGCTCTACCTCGGCAAACCCACCCATAAGGGCAATGGGCACCCAGGTTTTATCGGCTCTCACTCGCATGACGCCAATATCCAAGGCGGTGAGTAGGGGAGCGTGGCCCGCTAAAATGCCAAGCTGGCCGGTGGTGCTGGGCAAAATGACTTCCTCAGCTTCAGAATCCCAAACGGTTTTGTCTGGGGCAATGACTCGAACGGTTAAGGGCATGGCAAAAGGCAGTGAAGGGGAACTAAGGGATTCGCATTAAACGAAAAGACTGACCCGAATGGCTGGTGGGCTAGGGGCTTCCACCGAAAGCGGTATCGCCTTGGCGCAGCAGGGGAAGGCCAGCTTCTCAACCCGGTGGGGGCAGATCATTGCCAGGGTGGAACGACCTGCCCCCATTACCTCGGGCTTAGCTTTCGGCTTTCAGTTTTTCCGCCGCGGCCAGCACGTCTTCAATGCCGCCCTTGAGGTAGAAGCACTGCTCGGGCACACTATCCAACTCCCCAGAGAGGATCATGTTAAAGCCCTTGATGCTGTCTTCCAGGGTGACGTACTTACCCGACATGCCAGTGAACACCTCTGCCACAAAGAAGGGTTGAGACAGAAAGCGCTCAATCTTACGGGCCCGCGCCACAATCAGGCGGTCGTCCTCAGAGAGTTCGTCTAGCCCCAGAATGGCAATAATATCCTGGAGTTCCTTATAGCGCTGCAGGGTAGACTGCACGGCCCGAGCGGTCTTGTAGTGAGCCTCTCCAACAACGCTGGGTTGTAGCATGGTCGAAGCAGAGTCCAAAGGATCCACCGCCGGATAAATGCCCTTAGAGGCCAGGGCCCGGGAAAGTACCGTGGTGGCATCCAGGTGGGCAAAGGTCGTCGCCGGTGCCGGGTCGGTCAAGTCATCGGCGGGTACGTAGACCGCTTGAATGGAAGTAATAGAACCTTCGTGGGTAGAGGTAATCCGCTCCTGCAGGTCGCCCACTTCGGTCCCCAGGGTGGGCTGATACCCCACCGCCGAGGGCATCCGACCGAGCAGCGCCGACACCTCGGAACCGGCCTGCACAAACCGGAAGATATTGTCAATGAATAGCAGCACATCCTGCTTGTTAACATCGCGGAAATACTCGGCCATGGTCAAGGCGGACAGACCGACGCGCATCCGGGCACCGGGGGGTTCGTTCATCTGGCCGTACACCAGGGCCACCTTAGACTGGCCCAGGTCATCGGCGTTGATCACCCCGGATTCAATAAATTCGTTGTAGAGGTCGTTGCCTTCCCGGGTGCGTTCGCCCACCCCGCCAAACACGGACACGCCACCGTGCTCCTTGGCGATGTTGTTAATCAATTCTTGAATGAGTACGGTTTTGCCCACACCGGCCCCACCAAACAGGCCCACCTTGCCGCCCTGGCGGTAGGGAGCCAGCAGGTCAATCACCTTAATCCCGGTTTCAAACACCTTGGGCTTGGTTTCTAACTCGGTGAGCTTAGGGGCAGCCCGGTGAATCGGCGAGGTGGTTTCGGCCTGCACGGGCCCTTTTTCATCCACAGGTTCGCCCAACACGTTAAAAATGCGCCCCAGGGTAGAAGCACCCACCGGCACACTGATGGGAGAGCCGGTATCAACCACTTCCATGCCTCGAATCAGACCGTCGGTGGAGCTCATGGCAACGGCTCGAACCTGGGAGTCGCCTAGGAGTTGCTGCACTTCGCAGGTTACCGAAACCTCTGAACCAGCGGGGTTGGTGCCTTGAATCTTGAGGGCATTGTAGATTTTGGGCAGCTCGCCGCTGGCAAACTTGACATCTACAACCGGGCCAATAATTTGCGTAATGTAGCCAACGTTAGTTTTCTGTGCGGTGGTGACCATGCTTGCGCCTATTCCGTATGATCAGCTAATTTGGCGACTTCTATGTCACTGTTACATTCCAAAGCGCCATCATTCAGATTATCACTAGAGTGCAACGGCCTACGCGGATTAGGTAGACTTTATGGAGTTCCTACGCCGGCCCAGGTACCCTCCCCAATTCCTAGTGGCCGATCCTAGTTGCCACTCTCCCCTGCTACTAACTCTCCCAAGTCACCTATCCTCTGCTCTTAACCAAACGATTAAGTTCAACCGCTATAATTCTGCGGCTAAATGAATGGGAAACCGGCATGACTAAGGCCACTGTCGCAGAGCAAACGATCAACCTAGAAGATCCTCAGTACTACCTGAACCGTGAGTTAAGCTGGCTGGGTTTTAATGATCGGGTTCTGCACGAAGCTCTGGATCCCCGTACTCCTCTGCTGGAACGGCTGAAGTTTCTGGCCATCTTTAGCTCAAACCTGGACGAGTTTTTTATGGTGCGCATTTCCGGGGTGATGGAGCAGGCGGATGCCAACATCCACCCGGTTACCCCCGATGGTCTGTCGCCGCGGAAGCAACTGGCGGCGATGCGATCGCACCTGGTGGAAAAAGTGCGCCTGCAACACCAGACCTTTGAGCAGGAACTGCGCCCGGCCCTGACCGACCACGGGGTCCATCTACTGAATTACAGCGACCTCAGCCAGGAGCAAAAGTTCTACCTGAAAGACTATTTTGAAAAGCGCATCTTTCCTGTGCTGACGCCCCTGAGCGTCGACCCCTCCCATCCCTTCCCCCGCATGTCGAACCTGAGCCTGAACCTGGCGGTGCGGGTGGTGAATCCTGAAAACGGCAACGAAAAATTTGCTCGGGTTAAGGTGCCCAGCAGCCTGCCCCGGTTTGTGGCCATGCCCGAGACCCTGTGCACGCTTCAGGGCAAAGCCTGCCTATGGGTGGGAGTACCCCTAGAGCAGGTAATCTCCGAAAACCTGGACTACCTGTTCGCGGGCATGACCATCGCCGGCCACCACCTCTTCCGCATTACCCGCGATGCCGATTTCCCGGTTCTGGAAGATGAAGCCGACGATCTGTTGATCGCCATCGAGCAGGAGATTAGCAAACGCCGCCTGGAGGGGTTCATCTGTCGGCTTGAGGTGGAGAGCACCATGCCCGCTGACCTCAAACAGGGCCTGATGCGCGAACTCCAGATCCGTGAAGATCGGGTCTACGACATTGATGGCCTGCTAAACCTGAAGGATTTGTTCTATTTTCTTTCCCTGCCCTTGCCAGCGCTCAAGGATACCCCCTGGACGCCCCTGACCCCGCTACGGTTTAAGCCCGTGATTGATGTGGATGAAGACGGCTATGCGGAGCAAGCCCCTGACATTTTTGGGGCGATTCGCCAGGGGGATATCCTGGTCCACCACCCCTACGATTCCTTTCCCGCCTCGGTGCAAGCGTTTATTACCCAGGCCGCTAACGACCCCCAGGTGCTGGCCATTAAAATGACCCTCTATCGCACCTCGGGGGATTCGCCCATTGTCAAAGCCCTGATTACGGCGGCGGAAAACCGCAAGCAGGTGGTTGCTCTGGTGGAACTCAAGGCCCGCTTTGACGAAGAAAACAACATCCTCTGGGCGAAAAAATTGGAAGATGCGGGCGTGCATGTGGTTTATGGCATTGTCGGCCTTAAGACCCACACCAAAACTACCCTGGTGGTGCGGGAGGAAGGCCATGAAATCCGCCGCTATGTCCACATCGGCACCGGCAACTACAACCCCAAAACCTCAACCCTGTACACCGACCTGGGGCTGCTGAGCTGCCGGGAGGAACTGGGGGCCGACCTGACCGACCTGTTTAACTTTTTGACCGGCTATTCACGCCAGAAAGCCTACCGCAAACTGCTGGTAGCCCCCTTGACCCTGCGCGATCGCATGGAAGCCCTCATTCGCCGCGAAATGGATCACGCCCGCCAGGGCCGGCCGGGCAAAATCGTCGCCAAAATGAACTCCCTGGTGGATGCCCCGATGATTAAACTGCTCTACGAAGCCTCCCAGGCCGGGGTCGAGATTGACCTAATTATTCGCGGCATCTGCTGTCTGCGCCCCGGCCTAGAGGGAATTAGCGACAACATTCGGGTGATCAGCGTGATTGGCCGCTTTTTGGAACACTCGCGCATTTTCTGCTTCCATAACGATGGCCAACCCGAGTACTACATCGGCAGTGCCGACTGGATGACCCGCAACCTAGACCGCCGGGTTGAGGCCATTACCCCGGTGGAAGACCCCCTACTCACCGCAGAACTACAGCACATTTTAGACACCATGCTGGCGGACAATCGCCAGGCCTGGGATATGGCCGCCGATGGCACCTTCACCCAGCGCCGCCCCGCCGAAGGCGAGGAAGAGCGGGGCACCCAGGCCACCCTGATGGCCGATCGGTTAAAGCGGGAAAAGGACCTCTAGCCCAAGGGGTTTTAGACTAGGGCCAAACCGGGCGTTGGGGCTAAAACCCCTGTCCCATGGCATCCCAGGTCTGGGGACCGACTATGCCATCGGCCACTAGGCCACTGGCTTTCTGGAGTTCCATGACGGCGGCTTCGGTCTGGTCGCCAAAAACCCCGTCCGCCTCGCCACGCAGAAACCCAAAGGCGATCAGGTGATTTTGCAGGCTGCGCACCGATTCGCCAGAGTCACCTTTCTTCAGCGTTGCCATAACTCCCCCCTAGGGTCTTGAACTTTACCCGGGCACAGGGGACTGAGGTAGAGAAGGTTCACCAAGCGGACCCCACTCCCCCAACCGCAAGCAACGGCATGCCCAGCCTGGCCATAGGCACTGTGAAAACGGTAGCATAAGCCCTCAGCGGGTTAAGCTTCAAGCACTCAGTCGGTGGGTGCGATTAAGTGGGTGCGATTAAATAGAAGATGCGGGAGGCGGTGGCGGGGGTGGATCTGGTGGTGACGGTAGGGATTGGGTTGGAGTTGAGGCATTGAGCCATGACCGAGGCATCCTGGGAACGACGACACGTCCTGTCTCTGGCGGATTTTACGGCAGCGGAACTGGAAACCGTGGTGCAGACGGCGGTGAGCTTTCGCGAGGTGCTATCGCGGCGCACTCGCAAGGTGCCCGCCCTGCAAGGGGTGGTGGTAACCAATCTGTTCTTTGAGCCCTCCACCCGCACCCGCAGTAGTTTTGAGTTGGCCGCTAAGCGGCTCTCGGCGGAGGTGCTCAACTTTGCGCCGGGCACCTCCTCCCTAACCAAGGGAGAAACCATTCTGGATACGGCCAAAACCTACCTGGCCATGGGCACCAACCTAATGGTGATCCGCCACCAGGAGTCGGGGGTACCCCAGGCAATCGCCCAGGAGATGGACCGGCTCGGCAGTGGCGTAGGGGTGCTCAATGGCGGCGATGGGCTCCATTCCCATCCCTCCCAGGCCCTGCTCGATCTGTTCACCCTCACCCTCACCCTCGACCCCGATAACCCCAGCAGCACCCTGTTGAAGGGCAAAAAAATCGCCATTGTGGGGGATATTCTCCACTCCCGGGTGGCCCGCTCTAACCTCTGGTGTTTAACCGCCTGCGGGGCCGAGGTGCACCTGGCCGCCCCGCCCACCCTGTTGCCCCCTGGCTTGGCTGAAGCCTTCATCACCCAATCACCCCTGGCCATTCCCCGCCCTATCTACCAGCACAGTACCCTCACCCCCGCCCTGGCCGGGGCTGACTTTGTTATGACCCTGCGTTTGCAGAAAGAACGCATGACCCAGCACCGGCTACCCAGCCTGCGCGAATACCACCAGCACTTCGGCCTGACCCGCGATCGCTTGGAAATCTGCCAGCCCACGGTCAAAGTGCTGCACCCCGGGCCGGTGAATCGCGGCGTAGAAATTAGCTCAGACCTGATGGATGACCCCGTCCTCAGCCTGATTAGTGAACAGGTGACCAACGGCGTCGCGGTGCGGATGGCATTGTTGTATTTGCTGGGGGTGGGCAAAGGGGAATAGGCTAAACCCAGGTGGGTAGCCTTCAGCGGTGGAGGCGGGGCGCTGGGTAAGGCGGCTTCCACCCCAGGCCGGCGACGGGTTCCCCAAAAACAAATTTCCCCCGTCGCCGCCGACAGGGGAAATGCTCAAAGGTTCACCGCAGCGCCGTCTTACCTCAGTCTTCGACCTGGATTAACCAGGTGGGCACCTTGGCGCCTGACATAAAGTTTCCAGGTCTGAGCCTGGTCTACTGCCGCCAGCGCAACTGGGTTCCCGTTCAGAAGAAACATAGATCGTAAAACATTGTTGGCAGTCACCAACGCCGTAGTAGAACCTCTTCCATCATACCCAACGAAACCCAACTCCAGGCAAGGGGGGTTAGGGGCATGCCAGCAAATTTTGAGTCTGTGGTCTAATAGGGCATGGTTAAGCGTCCAATAGCCCCCCAAGACTATGGTTTCTGACTTTTCTACCCCCGCTCCAGCCGCTGATCCGCCCCAACCCACCGACCATCCACCAGAGACCCCGGCAACCCTGTTAGCCAGTCAGGTGCGCCTCCAGAGTTTAGAGGGGCGGCTGCGGTTAACCCTGCCCCCAGAACTTGAGGCCGAGGTCAGCGGGCCCTCCTGGGGCGAATTACTGCAACAACTGCGCCAGCGGCTAGATGGCGGCGAACGCTTTTGGCAGCCCCAAACCGAGGTCCATCTAGAGGCCGGCGATCGCCTGTTGGATGTGCGCCAACTCCAGTCCCTGGCCGAGTCCCTGGCCGAAGCCCAGTTAGTGCTCAAGCGAGTGTTCACTAGCCGCCGCCAAACTGCCCTGGCCGCGGTAATGGCAGGCTATTCCGTCGATCAACAAGGGGCGGTGGGCCATCTGGTGCAAACTCCGCCGCCCCCCGGCCATCCCCTGGCCGAACCGCTGTACTTGCAAAGTACCGTGCGATCCGGCGTGGATATTCGCCACCCCGGCACCATTATCATCCTGGGCGACACCAACCCCGGCAGTTCCTTGATCGCAGAGGGCGACATTCTGGTTTGGGGGCGGTTGCGAGGCATGGCCCACGCTGGGGCTAGCGGCAATCGTAACTGCCGCATCATGGCCCTGTATATGCAGCCGACCCAGCTACGCATTGCCGATCTGGTGGCTCGACCGCCCGACGCCCCGCCGGTCGAGTACTGGCCCGAAGTCGCCTACGTGGCCACCGATGCCATTCGCATTGCTCGGGCCCAGGACTTTGCCCGCCACCAACTGAGCCCCGGCGGCCTTGGGTTTGAGCTTTAGCCCTCAGACCCAATGCATCGAATCGACCAATTGCTCGTAAAATTTCGGTGAGTTGTTGCTTTAGACGTAGGAACGTTAGGTTTGCCCATGACGCGCATCATTGTAATGACCTCCGGTAAAGGTGGGGTGGGAAAAACCACCTGCACGGCTAACCTGGGCATGGCCCTGGCTCAACGGAATCAAAAAGTCGTGGTCGTTGATGCCGATTTTGGCCTCCGTAACCTGGATTTGCTGCTGGGCTTGGAGAACCGCATCGTTTACACCGCCCTGGATGTGTTAGCGGGGGATTGTTCGGTGGAAAAGGCCCTAGTCAAGGACAAACGACAACCCAACCTAGCCCTGCTGGCGGCGGCCCAGAATCGCAATAAAGAGGCCATCACCCCCGATCAGATGAAGGATCTGGTGGCCGGGCTGAGGGGGTTCTACGACTTCGTCTTAATCGACTGCCCGGCGGGCATTGAGCTGGGCTTCCAAAATGCCATTGCTCCGGCCAACGAGGCGATCGTGGTCACCACCCCGGAAATTTCCTCCGTGCGAGATGCCGATCGCGTCGTTGGGCTACTCGAAGCTAGCGAGGTTAAACATACCAAGCTGTTGGTCAACCGCCTCAAGCCCGCCATGGTGCAAGAAGAACAAATGATGTCGGTGCGGGATGTGCTGGATATTCTGGCGGTGCCCCTATTAGGGGTTATCCCTGACGACGAGCGCGTGATTGTATCCTCCAACCGTGGTGAACCGCTGGTTCTGGAAACCACCCTATCCATGGCGGGGGTGGCCTTTAATAACGTGGCCCGGCGGTTACTGGGGGAAGAAGTGCCGTTACTCGACCTGACCGCCAGCCACGACAATCTGTTCAGCCGGATTCGCCGATTTTTGCGGGGTTAATTGCCCTCGCACCCGTTCTGCTCACCGGGGCAGTCCCCCGCTATCGTCCTTAACCCCTAGCCATGCTCAGCGAACTTCTCGATAAACTGTTTAACCGCCACCGGACCCCCACCAGTCGGGAAACCGTCAAGCAACGGCTACAGTTTGTTCTGGCCCACGATCGCACCGATCTCACCCCTGACCTGGTGGAAAAAATGCGCCAGGAAATCCTGGAAGTGGTCTCCCGCTATGTCGAACTCGACCAGGACCACCTGGAATTTTCCCTGGAAAGTGACCAGCGGGTGACCGCCCTGATTGCGAACCTGCCCATTCGTCGGATTCGCCCCCAACCGCTGGACCCAGCCCAGAGTAGCCCCCACGCTCCCTCCGCCCCGGCCACC
>DVEE01000516.1 GCA_015295885.1 Leptolyngbyaceae cyanobacterium M65_K2018_010 | reverse complement strand
AGCGGGGGAAGGCACCAAGATTGTGTTGACGGGCGACCCTGACCAGATCGACAACCCCTACGTGGACGCCGCTAGCAATGGCCTGACCTATGTGGTGGAACGGTTTAAGGGCGAGGCGATCGCAGGCCATGTCACCCTTACCAAGGGAGAGCGTTCAGACCTGGCAGAGCGATCGGCGATTCTCCTGTAAGTTGACCGGCCCTGGCCTACCCCTAGCCGCGATTCAACCAATCCCGTTAGTATCCCAAAACCGTTGCCACCAGTCCGTCGGCTCTTGCCTAGGCCCGTCATGCTCGGTAGGACGGGCACTGGGGCCATCGACCACCAGGCTACCGACGTAGTCAGCCTCGGCGTAGACCCGATCAATCTGCTGGCGAATTTTGGCGATGTCCGCCTCTGAGATGACCCCATTGCTGGTGGCCTTATAGAATTGCACCGTCACCCGAATCGGATAGGCCGGATCGCGCTCGATGGGCAAGCCATCAATCTCGGTGAAGGGGCCTTCTACCGCACCATGGCCGATCACCGCCGCTTCCACATCGCTCCGGCTCAGGCTTTCCAGGCTCATGGGGGCCGCCGGTAAGGGCACACCGCTCTCCATTAACCCTTGCCCCATGGGCTGACGCTGCTTGAGGGGCACCTGAATCAGCAGCACCAGGTTCAGCCCCTCGGGGTCTGTCTCAGTGGTCTCTTCGGGGCCAACCGTTGCCCCCTCTCCCCCAGCGGTCTGAACATCGCTCAGCCGCTGGCCCGTCAAGCTGGCCCGTTCCCCACGGGATGATGGTCATACCAATGGCGGGCAATATCGACCCGGCGGCAGATCCAGACCCGGTCATGACTTTGCACATGGTCTAGAAACCGAGCTAGGGCAGCGGTGCGTCCGGGGCGACCGGCCAGTCGGCAGTGCAGGCCGATGCTCATCATTTTGGGGGTTTCCTGGCCTTCGGCGTAGAGGGTGTCAAAGGCGTCGCGCAGATAGGCAAAGAACTGATCCCCCGAGTTAAACCCCGCGTAGGTGGCAAACCGCATGTCGTTGTTGTCGAGGGTGTAGGGGATGATGAGATGGGGCCTGCCGTACTCCAGCGTCC
>DVEE01000089.1 GCA_015295885.1 Leptolyngbyaceae cyanobacterium M65_K2018_010 | reverse complement strand
CCTTGCCCTCCAGCCAAATTTTGGCCCTTTCCCCCAATACGGGCAATAAAATCTGGGTCGGCACCGGCGAGGGGCTGGGTTGGGTCAATCTGTTAACGGGGGCCGGAAATCGGCTTTCTAGCCTGGTCAACCCCCGGGTCTTAGAAGCACGGCCCTAGGCCCATGGACTGTACTGCCATGGAAACCAGCACCCCCTTAATGGTCTACCAATTGCGCGTGGAATTGCTCGATAGTGACCCCCCGATTTGGCGATCGGTGTGGATTCACCCCACCACTTCCCTAGGGGAACTGCATCGACTGTTGGTAGCCACCATGGGTTGGTCGGGGCAGGCGGAGTATTCCTTCAGCCGACCTGGACCGCCACCGCGGCAAAATTTGGCCCCTCCCACCCGCCTCCAAACCCTACTCCTGGAGTCGGGGGACAGCTTACTCTACACCTATGACCCCGTCCAGGGCTGGTTGCACCGGTTGGTGTTGGAATCTAGCTCCCTGGCCGACCCGGCCTTGAAACTGCCCTACTGCGCCAACGGAGAACGCCAAACCCCACCCGAATTCTGCGCTGGTGTGTGGGGCTATGAAGACTTGCTGGATCGCCTGAGCGACCCCGAAGATCCCGATTACGATCAGCTGTGGGCCCAGGTCGGCTACGATTTTGACCCAGAGCGCTTCGATGCAGCCGTAGTTAACCAACGCCTTGCGGCCCTCCCCAGCTAGCGGACCGCGGCTTAAACCTGCCGATCAAACACCCGTGGGGCATAGGCACTACAGCCATCGCAAGGACCCAGGGGGTTGATGGCGCAGCGCAAGTAGGGCGATCGCGCATTCAGGTCGCAGGTGATATCGCCAATCATGTAGCCCAGGCCATCAACGTAGTGCAAATCGCCCTCAGTTTCCATGAGCCGCAGCATTCCCCCCCTTAGATTTGAGGAGTAGCTTCTCTGGGATTCGCACCCCTTAGCAGCGCGTTCCTCCCGCAGGCTCAGACAGGCAGAAATACATGCCGGGGCCAGGCCCACCACAAAAATTAGAAGGATAACCAGCATGGATAGTTCCGATGAGATTCGCAAAATTATCCTACGCGACTAGGGAGTGGCTTGGGTCCCAGAAAAGCTAGATTGGAACGTTGTGTTGCGTTCCTTAGTGTTTCGCAATGTTTTAGTTTCGCCAGACTTTGGTTGCGCTTCGCCCTGAGGGGGGAAAGCAGGCCAGCCAGCGCAGATCCGACCCATCACTTAGGCTACCTAGCCGGGGTTCTTGACCAAGGCTCTAGGGGGTTGGTTTAAAATAGGCAAACTGATTTGGAATGGCTGGATGGGTCCCTTTGAAGCTCCCCGTCGGCTCGGTTCTCCCCTACCGACCATGTATGACTTACCCAGTGAAGATCCGGAGGAACCTGGCTTGCCGGATGTTCGCGTCAGCGCGTCGCGAGACGAATTTCATGACTTTCAGCCCCAGTTACTGAGGGAGACTTGCCAACCGCTCCATTATTCGACCGATGACCTCTTCATTGGCACCGATCTGAATCTGTATTACGACTCTCGCCATCCCCTGTGGCACAAGCGACCAGACTGGTTTGTGGTACTGGGGGTGCCGCGCTCCAGGCGGCAGGAAGACCTCCGGTGGAGCTACGTGGTCTGGGATGAGGGCGTGGCCCCCTTCCTGGTGGTGGAGTTGCTATCGCCCGGTACCGAAGCAGAGGATCTGGGGCAAACCCTGCGAGACGTTAACCAACCCCCCACTAAGTGGCAGGTCTATGAGCACCTATTGCGGATTCCCTACTATGTGCTGTTTGATCGCTACGACAATCAACTACGAGCCTTTCAGTTGGTCGGTACCCGTTACCAGGAGGTGCCCCTCGCTGAACCGCGCTTTTGGTTTGAGGAACTGGGCCTGGGCTTAGGAGTTTGGCACGGTCGCTATCAGGACACGGTCGGGCAGTGGTTGCGTTGGTACGACGACCAGGGCCAGTGGATTCTGACGTCAGCGGAACGGGCCGAGCAGGAACGACAGCGAGCTGAGCAGGAACAACAACGGGCAGAACGACTCGCAGAACGACTCAGAAGCCTGGGGGTTGATCCGGATACGGTGTGAAGGGCCTAACGGTGTCTGAGTATGCCTCAGCCGAGGTGGAAGCCAAGCTACCCTAGCAGGGCACAGTGCTTCACAATGTCCTCACCTGTGGGGATGGGTGGCTGAGTTTTTAATGAGTTTTTAATAAAGTGCTTCATCAAATGTAGTGACTCTTAATTGGCAAAGCTAGATTACGTAATAACCGCAATGCACCTGGACAATTGAATACCAGTTGAGGTGATGTCTAGAAGACGATCTCCCCTGGGGCATCAGGGACTGGCGCAGATACAAAGTCCCAGTCGGGGGAGGTGGATGGGTGCAACGGTTAGCGACTCGCGAGGCCTGGGGTGCCTAGATCTACCCCTGGGGCTGGGGGGGAGCTGCCCCGCTTTTCTATGCCAAGGGCAGGAAGATTTCTATGGAGGTCGCCTAGCCTAGCCTGGGGTTAGGTTTGGTAAAGTCTGACCAACCTATGCGGTTCTCATCGACCTCTATGAATACTCTGAATACTCTCGACCACGACAACCCCGTAAAAGTGTTTGGGCTCTCCGCGGTGCGGGGACGATGGCTGTTTATCCCCCTGGGTATGGCG
The DNA here is from genome assembly GCA_015295885.1 of Leptolyngbyaceae cyanobacterium M65_K2018_010. Taxonomy (GTDB): domain Bacteria; phylum Cyanobacteriota; class Cyanobacteriia; order Phormidesmidales; family Phormidesmidaceae; genus Nodosilinea. Next base: position 12,993 of record DVEE01000089.1, on the reverse strand, counting down.
GTTTTACTTTGCTTGGGCACCGTGTATTCCTGGAGTATTTTTAGAAAACCCCTGGAGACAGAGCTAGGCATCAGTGCCACGGAAAGTCTGTTGCCTTACACGGTGGCCTTGGTATGCTACGCCATTTTGATGCCCATTGCCGGGTTTTTCATCCCTCGGATTGGACCTCGTCTGGTGGCGGCTATCGGTGGTTTAGTCGTAGGGTTGGGCTACATTTTGGCTAGCTTTGCCGGCCACATCGGGGCGATTACCCTCACCTATGGTGTCATCAATGGCACCGGGGTGGGCCTGGCCTATGGAGTTCCCATGGTGGTGGCGGCTCGCTGGTTCCCAGAGCGCAAGGGTTTGGCCGTAGGGCTGACCATTGTTGGGTTTGGCCTATCGCCTCTGATCACGGCTCCCCTGGCTAACCGCCTGATCGAGAGCCTGGGAGTGCGCCCTACCCTACGGGTTTTGGGCATTGCCTTTGCCGTGGTAATCGTTGCGATCGCAACGACCCTCAAGCTACCTCCCCGTCACTGGCATCCGGCCCGGGGCAATCAGCCCCAGAGGGTAGCCCCCATCCCCCATCCCTATCCCCCCCATTTGCTCAAAAGTCGCTCCTTCTACGGCTTGTGGATTTGCTACATCATCGGTGCCCTAGTGGGTCTGAGCGCCATAGGCATCTCCAGCCCGGTGGGGGAAGAAATCATCCAGATTAACTCCACCGTGGCCGCCAGTAGCGTAGCCCTATTTGCCCTATTCAATGGGGTCAGTCGTCCCCTGTTCGGTTGGCTCACGGACCGCTACCGCCCTCACCAGGTGGCCATCGCGTCCTACGGTTTGATTTTGGTGGCGTGCATTTTGATGGTCAATGCCCAGGCGGGCCAGGTGCTCACCTATCTGACCGCCTTCAGTCTCTTTTGGTTTTGCCTGGGCGGTTGGCTGGCCATTGCCCCGACCACCACTCTGCGTCTGTTTGATCCGGAACACTACGCCCAAAACTATGGCATCGTGTTTACCGCCTACGGCATTGGCGCCCTCCTGGGCACCCTGATCGCCGGTCAAATTCGAGATTGGTTTGGCAGCTATAGCTATGCCTTTTACCCTATGGCGCTGTTAGCGATCGTCGGTATGGTGGTGGCTACCCTCATGCTCAAGCCTGACCCGGTGGCTAGGCGCTAGCCTTCTCGGTGAGGGTGACTGGCGGCGTTGGTGAATAACCCCTGGGCCTAGCTAGGCCTCGGGGGGGTGAAGCTGCCGCTGCAGTTGAGACAGTACCGACCAACGACGATCGATGGATTCGGCCTCAGCCCGATCGTTATCCGGGGCCGGCAACTCAATCCCCGTACAGTCGGGATTGCAGATTTGGCGCTGGGGTAGGGCCAGGCAAATCTGCTCATACAGCCAGGTAGAGGGATTAAAGTGGCCCTGGGGCGGCAGGGTTTCCACCAGGTCATCCAGACTCACCTCGCGTTCCAGGGGGAGGGTGTCCGGGTCGGGGTCGGGCTGTAGCCAGATCAACTCTTGCGGGTTGATCGATACTCGATAGTTATAGTTCTGCAGGCAGCGATCGCAGGTCAGGGTGACGATGGTCTCCGCCTCACCCTTGACTTCCAAGTAGGTATGGTGGTGGATGAGGGTAATCTGCCCTCGTACCGGGGTGAGGGTATCCAGGTCGGGAAGATGGGTGTCAACCGTTAGGGTTAGCGTCTGGTTGGGCCGCTGCAACAAATGGGGAATATAGATCGGTTCCATCACCCTTACCCGCCAGCACGGTTAGCTTTCAACTTGGGAGGCCAGGCAAACCACCAAGCGGCGATCGGGTTCTTTGCCCCGACTAAAGGTGGAAAGTCCCTCCTGGGCCTTGAGAAAGTGGTGGAGTTGGCGCCGTTCCGCCGAAGACAGCCCCTTCAACTCGTACTCTTCGCCACTGGCCAAGACCCGCTCTGCGGCTTCAGCGGCCATTGCTTTCAGCTCCTCCAGACGGCGGGCTCGATAACCCGCTAGTTCAATGGTAAAGGCCTGTTGTTCACCCTCCTCCTTGCCCAGGTTAAGGGTGGTATTGGCCAGGTACTGGATGGAGTCCAGCACAGAGCCCCGCTCTCCGATCAGCACCTGAACTTGTTCCGGAGAGAGGGTTTTATCCTCAATGGTGAGCCAACAACTCTGTCCCGCTTCATCTTCGACCAGGTCAGCGGTTACAACGGCGGCAATCCCCTGCATCGCCAAGAGGGAGGTGAGCCAGTCTACTCCAGCGGTAAATGCGGTTTCCCCCATGGCCCCTATGCCTTTTTCTTCTTAGCGCGCCCCGGTTCAAAGGGCAGGGTAGTGCGATCCTCCGATTCCTTTTTAGTCTCGGCATCAACAATCTTCTGCAAATTTTCGGGCAGGGGCTCCCGAGACAAGATAAAAGATTGCAGGGTTTGAAAAATGTTGGCGATCACCATGTACATCAACACTCCCGCCGGCAGGGGAAAGAAGAGAAACATACCGGAGAAGATGAGGGGCGTAAATTTGTTGACCGCGTTTTGCTGAGGATTGTCGGAGACAGACCCCTGGCCCGACAGCACCTGGTTCAGGTAAAGACTGACGCCAAAGGCCAGCACCATGGCCAGAATATCCCAATGGATGGCACCGTCTTCACCGGTAACGCCGACTCGCCCCAGGGCCTTGATAAACAAAAAGCCCTTATTGGCAGCCAGGCCGGGCACCTGCACTTTGACGGAGGCTTCACCGGGGGCCAGGGCGGTGATGTGCCCCTCTTGGTCAATGGCGATGACCTCCTCGCCCTTAGTGATTTCCCAGCGCGGCTGTACCTCAGCGGTGGTTTCACCATACTCCGCCACTAGGGAGTTGATCGATTCCCCCTCGGCGGTCTGCAACCGCACATCGGTTTTTTCGCCCACTACGAGCTTAGTACCCCCGGGTACCACCGCGGAAATGGGGAAGTGAGCCCCGTCGGAAATGTAGATAGCCTTGGGCGGGGTACTAAAAATTTGCGGTTGAATTTGCTCGATTTTTTCCTGGGGAAAGACCTGAAAGTTGATGTCGTAGGGAATATCTGAAAACGGCGAGCCCCGCAGGGTAGCAAACAGCGCAAATAGGATCGGCATCTGCAGCAGTACGGGGAAGCAGCCGGCCAGAGGGTTACCGAATTCCTTGTAGATTTTCCCCATTTCCTCCTGGAGTTTGGCCGGGTCGTCCTTGTAGCGGTCTTGGATTTCTTTCACCCGCTTCTGCATGACGGGTTGGGCCACTTTCATGCGGCGCATGTTGCGAATCGATCCAGCGTTAAGGGGATACAGGGCGAAGCGAATCACCAGGGTTAGGGCCACAATCGCCAGGCCATAGCTGGGCACGATCCCGTAAAAAAAATCCAGGATCGGCAACATGATGTTGTTTGAGAGAAATCCAATACCAAAATCCATGGGCACCTAACCCCGCTGGGGGAAACACGACATCAACGGCTCAGTTACCTAATCTACCTTACTTAACTGGCCCTAACCCAACCAACCGAGTTAGGGGTTTCCGTAGTTAATTGGCTCCGAGGGCACCACTGACCGCCTGAGCCTGGGGGCTAATGCGCTCGTTGATATAGTCATAGACTTCCCTGAACCGGGGCATGGCCCGCAGTTCTAGGCGACTGCCATCTTTCAGGGTAATTACCATATCACCCCAGAGGCCAATACCTCGGGGCACGGTAACAATCTTACGGATTTCGGAATAGATAATATCGGTGCGATCGCGCCCCTGCCAGCCCCCGGTGACGGAGATTCGCCGATTGGTAATGCGGTAGCGCAGCCATAGGGCGCGGGTAATCGCCCCCACGGTCAGCGGGATGCAAATAATAGTGAAGGCCAGCAGCCCATTGAGAATTAAATCCCCAATGTGGGGACCCCCTTCGTAGAAAACATCCTCACGAATGCCCATGGAGAACCTCTAATTGAATGAGTAACTGTTTTAATTCTTGCAAAAATTCGCCATATTCGCACTGGTCAGCCCCAGGGCGTAGACTCACGACCACCCACAGCCCCGCCGGTAAGGCAGGAATCAAAGTGGCCATAATGGCGCGAATCTGACGTTTCAGCCGGTTCCGCACCACCGCCCGCCTATGGACTTTTTGACTCACCGTAATGCCCACTTTCACCGGGGTCAGGGGCTGAGGCGGCCACAAGAAAGGCTCAGCGCTATCGGGCTGAGCCTGCTCCTGGGGTTTAAAGACGCGGACGACCATGTGGCTAGAAACCGCCTTGCGGCCGAACCGATAAACCTGAGTAAAATCCCGAGAAAGCCTCAGGCGATGGCGTTGGGGTAGCACGACTTCCTAGGGGCAGAACCGGGCTCTTGGGTATCCGGGTAGCCTGACCGCTGCCAGGGGAAAGCCAGCCGCGGGCCCGGACACCTAGCTAAACGGCTAACTTAGCCCGTCCTTTGCGACGACGAGCCTTGATCACATTCTGACCCGTGTGCGATCGCATCCGCGCCCGAAACCCAGAGGTTCTTTTCTGCTTGCGATTAGTGCCTTCCAGGGTGCGTTTGCTCATCGGACTACCTCAGCTACCTTGTCTAGGGATTTCAAAAGTCACAGGTTTTCTATGGTAGCACCAAATCCTCTTCATAATAATCCCATCCGAGCATCGGGGGGATTAGTTCAGGCCTAGTTCCATCGGCCAGGTGCCTACGTACTGATCAATCACATCTCCCTGGTACATCATGCGCAGGTTGAAATAGTGGTAACCGTAGCGATCGGGGTTGCGAATATTAGACATCACCACCACAAAGCTGGTGTTGGCGGGGATGGGTTCTGCCGGGATGATTTCGATGCGGTTTTCTTCCTCAAAGAGGTTGATGGACTGAATCGCAATGCGATCGCGCCCTCGCCAGTCGCCCTGACGCAGTTCGATGGCATCGAGATTCAACCGACCGCCATTTTCGGTGAAGCTTTCGGGAAATTCAACGTCAAGAATAACCACATCCCGAGGCACCTTGGTCCGAGCCACCTCCAGGTAATAGCGAGCCCGAGTGCTACGCACCGTGTTGAAGTCGGTGTAGTAGCGAAGTCGGTACTCAGCGGGTACGCCCCCAAAGATAGTTAGCCCACCGCCACTATCGGCCTGGGCTGCCGCAGGCCTGGGCATCAAGCCGGAGCTCAAACCAGTGGCTACCGTGGTGACCACCAGGCCCAGGGGTAGGAGTGGAAGGAGTCGTTTGAGGGGTTTCATGATGTATCTCCAAGGAAAACAGTCTGCACGCCAATGTGAAATGCTTAGCCAAACTTTAACCGGCCTTGCAACTGGGGTGGCCCGACCCTGTGCCAGTGAGGCAACCGGGTGATACTTCGGGGCAATGAGTTCAGCGCTACTAAGGGATAGAGGCTGGCCCTATTGATTCTAAGCGACGGGGATGAATGGTTTCTGGGGAACTTTGGGTCAACCGAGAGCGGGGCCGTGTTTCTTGAGTCTCCCTCACCCCTCACGACGTCCCAATCCAGCCGTAGTAAGTTATAGAGCGGGTCAGTATCCAGTTCCCACAACCAGTTTTCGCCGGCACTGACCACCGGCTGGCAACGCCACCGCCACCCCTAACCGACCCAGGCCGTTATCATAGATCGAAGGTAAACTGCCCCAGCTTGACCAGCCCTGGACTGGGCATCCTAGGAGGGGCAACAGGCTTAGGAGGGCTCAGGAAAACTCACCATGACTCGACTAGGAAACTGGCTGTTCGGGCTCTGCCTGCTGGGGGCTATGGCGCTGGTTTGGGATGGGCTGCCCTTCTACGCCACCGCAGACTCGATCCCTGACCCCGCTAGTCCTACCCCCGCAACCAACCTGGCCACCGCCACCTTCGCCGGGGGCTGCTTTTGGTGTATGGAAAAGCCCTTCGACCAGTTGGCAGGGGTGGTGGCGACCACCTCCGGCTATACCGGCGGCAGCAAGGCCAATCCCACCTATGCCGAAGTGTCAGCCGGAGGCACGGGCCATGTGGAAGCGGTACAGGTGCGTTATGATCCCGCCCAGGTGAGCTACGAAACCCTGTTAGAGGTGTTCTGGAAAAATGTAGACCCGGTGGACAATCGGGGGCAATTCTGCGATAAGGGCAGCCAGTACCGCGCCAAAATTTTCGTCCATGATGATCCGCAGCGGCAGCTCGCCATCGCCTCTAAGCAGCAACTGGCCCGTCAACCCCGGTTGAAGGACACCCCCATTGCCACGGAGATTGAACCGGCTCAGGTCTTCTATCCCGCCGAGGAGTACCACCAGGATTACTACCTCAAGCACCCAGTACGCTACCACTTCTATCGCACCACCTGCGGTCGTGATCGGCGCTTGGCGGAGGTTTGGGGGGCCTCCTAAGGGCTGGGGTAACTCTATCGCTGAATGAAGCCGTAGGATGCAGGGACAAGGCCAGCGGGGTAGAGAGGGGGGTGACTGCCAGGGCGTAGAGGCCTGGGGCGGTTTAACCCCGCCCTAAAAGGCATCCAGGTCTAGGGCCTTGGAGCCTCCCTGCTCAATGAGCACTAGGATTTTGCCCAATTGCGACCAGATCAGCAGGCCGCTGAGCACGGTGAGGGGAATCCCCATGGCGTAGGCCACTTTGCCGGAAAAGCCAAACAGTTGAATGCCAGAGGCCAGGAATACGCACACCCCCACGCAAATGCCCAGGAAGGGAATTTGTAATTGCGGCCCTCGCAAATTTGCCAGAATCCGAGTGGATCGTCTTTGGTTCCAGTCATTCACCGACTGCTGCAGGGCTGTGCTAAAGGCGTAGCCAGAGGTAACCGCCGCTAAAAAACCGGCCAATAGTAGAACGTAGGGAGGTTGGGAATACACAGGGATATCAGTAGAGAAAGTTTAAGAATCTCCAAAGATTATAGGGCAGAGTGGAAAGGCTACCTGCCCCAGTCCTGCCGCGGATCATCCCTGGCGCCGCCCAGGAAGCCTTAGTATGGCTACTAGGACACCGCGTTACGGTGAAAGAGGTTCCCTTTGTCCTTCCCCGTGCTGCCTACCACTGCCTTTGTTGACCCCTTTGGCCAGAATCGAGCGGCCATTGAGGATATTTTTCAGACGGTGACCCAAGCCATTCTCAACCACCTAACCCAGGCGGGAAAGCGGGCTCCCTTGCCCCAGCCAGTCACCACCGCCTACCCGGCTATTCCAGAACAACCGGGGGCGATCGCCGACCTGTTGGCCCCCCTGCAGACGATTATGGCGGAGTCCATGAATCCGGCCCACCCCGGCTACCTGGGGCATATGGACCCGCTCCCCACCACCGCCTCCATCCTGGGGGATTGGGTGGCGGCGGCCCTCAACAACAATATGCTGAGTGTGGAAATGTCGCCGGTGCTATCCCGCCTAGAGCCCTTGCTGATGGCGGAAATGGCCCAGATTTTTGGCCTGGGGGATAGGGCGGGGGGGCTGCTAGTGAGTGGGGGCACCCTGGCCAATCTACAGGCCTTGACCCTGGCCCGCAATGTTAAGCTGGGCTGCGGCCAGAGTGGTTTGGCTAGGCAGCCCTCACCGCTGATCCTGGCCTCGGAGATGGCCCACTCCTCGATTCAAAAGGCCGCGATGATCCTCGGCCTGGGGCTAGAGGGGGTGGGGTTGGTGCCCACCAATGCTAACGCCCAGATGCAGCCCGACGCCTTGGAGACTCTGATTCGAGCGGCCCTGGCCGAGGGCAAGCGTCCCTTTGCCGTGGTGGCCACCGCCGGCACCACCGTCACGGGTAACATTGACCCCCTCGTCGAAATCCATCGCATTGCCCAGGCCTACGACCTGTGGTTCCATGTGGATGCGGCCTACGGTGGGGCGATCGCCTTTTCTCCCACCCATCGCCATCGCCTAGCGGGCATTGAACAAGCGGATTCGATCACCTTTAACCCGCAGAAGTGGCTCTACGTTACCAAAACCTGTGCCTCGGTACTATTTCGCGACATGGCCCTGCTGGACAGTCACTTTCGCATTGCCGCCCCTTACATGAACGCGGAACCCCGCTGGACTAACCTGGGGGAGATCTCTGTGCAGGGGACTCGCCATCCAGACGTACTGAAGCTGTGGCTCTCGCTCCAGCACTTGGGCAAGGCTGGCTATGCCGCCCTGGTTGATGGGAGCTACGCCTTGACGGCCGTGATGGTGGAACACCTTCGCCAGCGCTCTGACCTATCCTTGGCGACGGAACCGGAGATGAATCTGGTTTGCTTCCGCGGCTGCCCCCCGCATCTTGCCCCCGATCGGTGGGATGGCTGGAATGCCCAGGCGCAACAGCGGCTGCTGAAGCAAGCTCAGGTGTTTTTGTCCTTACCTCGCCTGCGCGGACACCTTTGGCTGAAGGCGGTTCTACTGAATCCCTTTACCACGGCTGGGCACCTGGCCCCGTTGTTTGATCAGTTGGATGACTGGCTACGCCAAGGTTGACGGGGGCCAGGCTCAGCGAGACCCTCGGCTTGTCGATCAGGCATATCCATTCAGGAATAGACATGCCGTGCGGAGAACGGCGACCCAAAAACCGAGGTTTTGTCCGACCTTCTAGGGGGCCAACTTGGCCTTCTTCAGACGGTTTTCTTCGTACCAGGCCGCGATCGCCGGTACCCAGCTCTTAAAGTGGGGCCAGATTGCCTCGCACATTTTCTGGGCTTCCAACTGGGCGTCGGCCTTCCAGCGCAGATCCAGCAGGTGCATCAGCGATCGCACATTGGCGGACATTACCCAGTGCTGGCGAATATCAAAGGGAATCAAGCCGCGGGCATGTTCTTCGGCAAAGCCCTGGTCAATGCGCTCTTTGTACCGACGGCTGGCCTCTAGGCACCAATCCAGGTCCTGTTGGCGAGCCTCAGGAGTATATTCGTATTTCTTGCCCTGGCGATCGGTGTAAAATCCCAGGGGCCTTAGGTAAAACACCTCTTCCACCGAACGCTTGCCCTCAACCACATCCAGAATCCGCTGCCCGGTATAGCGAAAGGATTGAACATCAAAGCTCACCCCCACCCGATGGGTGCGAATTTGCTGCATGGTGCTGTGGGGAAACCAGCCCACATTAAAAACGATCTGGGGATGTTCCAGGGGGCCGTAGTGGCCGCGACCGCCCTTGAGCAGATTGGTGACCAAAATTTCGCCGCAGCGGGCTTCACTGGGCCATTGCGGCCGTTCATGCATGACAAACCCCTCGGCATAGTCCTGATGCATGGCGGCATACATGGTCTGCTGGGGATTAGGGGTTTGGGAAATCACCTCAACCGTAAACCGATCCATGAATGGGCCTCAGACTTCTAGGTATTCAACGTACTCAGCCGCTAGGCGACGTCCCTGGCGAGGCGAAACGGCCGCCTTAGGATCGGGGGCTAGCGGCTGCACCGACCCTAGGGGAGAGGCCCCGGCGGGTAGGGGGGGAGAGGCTCTGAGTAAGGTCAGGGCCTGCCGCACCGCCGATCGCACAATGGGCTCAGGTTCGTGGGCTAGCATGACATGGAAACAGTCCATCGTATGGGACTGCAGGGTGACGGTGGCCCCATCCCCATAGGCCTGGTCTGCGGGGGCCTCCCCCACCAGCCGGCTCAGTTGGCGCACGGCAATCAGGCGCTTGAGCGGGTCCGCCTGGGTCAAGTCCCCTAAAAGTCGCTCAAAGCTGGCTACAGTCTGATCCGGTTCCGGCCTAGGCTGAACCAGGGAGTCATGCCCCTGGGGCAAACCCAGGGATGGAGGCCTGGATGGATCGGTGGAGGAGCGGGTTGATCGCAACAGGAGGCCGACGACAAAAAAGGTGAGGGCGGTTTGGCCCGTGAGTACCAGGGCCATCACCAGGGAATGGGTACTCTGCCAGAGGGAGGTCATGGTGTAGGTGCTGGCCGTGAGCAAAAGACTGAGGACCAGGGCCCTTTGGGAGGTCGAACCAGGTCGGGGTAGGGCTCGGTCTACCTGCTGCCGCAGGGCCTGCCATTGCCGGGGAGAAAGCTGCGCCAACTGGCGGTAGGCGACTACTCCAACCCCCGCTGAAATCACCAAAGCCCCATTCATCAAACCCAGGGCAAAGCTGGCCAGCCCTAGCCCCCACCAGCAAGCCGGACCGGAGGTGGACTGCCAACGGGTGAGGCGGGCCTTAGCCCTGACTTGACTCACCCAGGGGTGGCGATCTGGACGGGGCGAAAGTTCGGTGACAGCAGGGTGAACCACGGAAAAAGGCGATCGCTGAACGGCAAAATTTTGCCTTTCAATCTTAGACTGGTTCGCGGCTAATGCCCAAACCTGGTTAGGCTTTTTATCATTGGTGGAGTCTGGCCCTGGGGTAGAGTCAGACTTTTGCCCCTGCCGCCACCGTTTACCCCAGCCCCGGCCTGGCTGTCCCCGGTCAACCGGCTTGACCAACCCCTTAAACTTTGAAGGAAAGAAATTAAAATTTGAAGGAAAGAAAAAATTCAACCATTGGAGCAGGGCCGGTGCGAAAACGGCTTGAGGGGGGCAAATCCACGGAAAGTTACGAACGCAGTTGGTTTAGAGTTCTGTTTAGCCTGCAGGGTTCAGTAATTCCAGCGGTGCTCCCCAGAACGGCGCTCTGTGCCTTCTTCGCCCTGATGGTTTACGGTCTGTATCGGTGGGGTTGGCCGGTGTCCTCTCCCATTTTGGGTTCTTTGGTGCCCACGCTGGTGCTGGGTTTATTGCTGGTTTTTAGGACCAATACTTCCTACGAGCGCTACTGGGAAGGGCGCAAACTCTGGGGTGGGGTGGTTAACCTAACTCGCAACTTAGCTCGGCAAATGTGGGTGGCCATCCAAGAACACCAACCCGCTGACCAGACCGCTAAGGTGGCCGCCATCCGCCTGCTGCCAGCCTTTGCCATCGCCATGAAGCTGCATCTCCGCGGCGAACCGCCCAACCAGGAATTAGCCCATTTGGTTTCTGCAGAACAATTTGCCAAGCTGCAGACCGTGAACAACCCACCTCTAGAGATTGCCTTTTGGCTGGCCGACTATCTGCAAACCCAGGAAGCTGGCGGCAAACTCAACCCCTACCAACTCACCTACTGCCTGGAAGCCCTGGATGATCTGGTCGATACCCTAGGGGGCTGCGAACGAATTCTCAAAACCCCCATGCCCCTGGCCTACTCAATTCACCTGAAACAGTTGGTGATGCTCTACTGTCTGGCCCTGCCCTTTCAAATGGTGGATTCCCTCGGTTGGGGGACTCCCTTTGTGGTGGGGTTAATTAGCTTTGCCGTGTTTGGGATTGAGGAAATTGGCATTGAGATCGAAAACCCCTTTGGCCATGACCCCAACGATCTGCCCCTGGATGCCATTTGCCGCACCATGGAGCAAAACACTGAGGATTTGATTTCCCTGGTCCCCAGCACGGGCATAGGGCAGCAACCCCGGGTCGGACTCTCCCTAGAACCTGGAGTTTGAGTCGGGCTTAGGGAACCCTCAGCCTAGCGATCTACGCGTTGTCGTTGGCCCGCAGTGGCCATTTCGGCCGCCAGGGCCAGTAGCTTTTCAATCCGCGCTTCCGTTGAAGGGTGGGTGGCAAATAGACTGGCCATACCCTCTCGGGCAAAGGCGTTGATAATCAACAGGGGTTCGTAGGCGGGGTTGCCCTGAATTGGTCTCTGGCGGGCGCTTGCCTCTAACTTTTGCAGGGCACTGGCCAATGCGCGGGGATTTTGGGTCAAACGGGCGGAGCCAGCATCGGCTTCAAACTCGCGGGTGCGAGAAATGGTCATTTGAATCAGGGTCGCCGCCAGGGGTGCCACAATCACCGCCAGTAACAGGCCAATGGGGTTAGGGCCGCGGTTTTCGTCCCGGTTGTAGGCCATGCCATAGCTAGCCCACTGGGCCATATAGGCCAAGGAGGAAATCGCCCCGGCTATGGTGGCGGCAACGGCCTGGGTCAAGGTATCCCGATTAAGAATGTGAGAAAGCTCGTGGGCAATCACCCCTTCCAGCTCTTCTGGGGACAGCAGATTCACAATGCCTTCGGTAACGGCGACGGCGGCATGGCTGGGATCGCGGCCCGTGGCAAAGGCATTGGCAGCGGGGCTGGGCACCAGGTACACCGCAGGCATGGGAATTTCGGCGGCCTGGCTGAGGCGTTCAACAAGGGCGTAGAGTTCTGGGGCTTGTGCCCGACTGACAGGCTGGGCCTGGTAGGCGGCCAGGGCAATTTTGTCTGAAAAGTACCAGGAACTGAGATTCCCCAGAGCCGCCATGGCCAAACCAATCACAATGCCTGTGGGGCCACCGATGATCCAGTACCCCAGGCCCACCAGCAAGCCAGACAGCAGGGACAACAAGGCCAGGGTTTTAAGCTGATTCATGGCTAATTCTCCGGAATGGGAAGGGAGGGGGGAAGCCTTGGGTTGGGGACGAGGGGGATGGTGCCTAACCCAAGTCGTTACCTAGTATACAGGGGCGACCTCGGATCTCCCCGGCCTGGGGCCAGCACCTTGGCCCAGGGGCCGTCCTCACCCCCCAGCTAAAAAAAGGACGCAGGCTCAGCTGCGTCCTGGCTGGGTGGATTCCCCGCTTTCCCTGGGGGAATCTGTGGCAGATGCATTACTGGGTGGGCAAGTTGCCGGGGCGCACGGTGAGGGTTTGTTCTTGACCGTTGCGCCTGAGGGTAATGGCCATGGACTGCCCCACGGTGGAACGCTCTACGGCCTGCTGCACCAAGGCTCCTTCCTTAACCGATTGGCCGTTTACGGCGATGATGACATCACCGGCTCTAAGGCCGGCCTGGGCCGCTGGGGAGTTCGGCATGACTCGAGCAATCAACACTCCTTCCGTCTCTGTTACGGTGAAAGGGCTGTTGGGATTGTTGTTGATATTGTCCTTCATTTCGGGGGACAACGTAACCATTTGAATGCCCAGGTAAGCATGCTCAACCCGACCTTTTTCGATCAGTTGGGTGCTAATCTGCTGCACCGTGTTGATGGGAATGGCAAACCCTAGACCCTGGGCCCCCTGAATAATGGCCGTATTGACCCCAATCACCTCGCCATTGAGGTTGAGCAGTGGCCCACCGG
>DVEE01000035.1 GCA_015295885.1 Leptolyngbyaceae cyanobacterium M65_K2018_010 | reverse complement strand
ACCGGAATCAGATCAGCCGGATCTTCCCCAGCCTTGTAGCGCTCAATGGCGCGGTCAAATAAATTTTCAACGGTCTGAGTCATCTACCTAGGCCCCAAAGGACTTACCACAGCCACAGGTTTGGCTGGCGTTGGGGTTGGTAAATTGAAACCCGCCGCCAATCAGGGCATTGCTGTAATCCAGCATAAGACCGTAGAGGTAAAGCAGGCTTTTTTTATCGCAAACGACCTGAAAGCCATCGTAGTCGTAGACTTCGTCATGGTCGTTGATGTTGGCGGGGTCTTCAAAGTCCATGGTGTAGGACATGCCGGAACAGCCCCCCTGGCGCACCCCTACCCGCAGGCAGAGAGCTTGACCACCCTGCTGCTGCTGTAGGGCCTTGACGTGCTGCAGAGCGGCATCGGATAGCAGAATTCCACGGGATTGCTCGGTTACCTGTGCCATGGCAATAACTAATCTTGAACTCTCAACTCACTGGGCAATGAACAACGACTCGCTGTTTCATCTTAAGGATGAACCCCCGGTCACGGCAGCAGCCAAAATGTTGTGAAATCTAACACTTTTCGGGCGTGACCTTAGCCGTTTTGACCAGAACTTTCTATAGTTAGTTTAACTCAGGTGCTGTTCCAGCATGGGCAAATTCCCCCGGCCTGGGGTCATCCACCATTAAACTCCTCTATGCTGACCCAGGCTGGTTTCCAATCTTTACCCTTGGCAGCTAGGCCTCTGCCTTGAATACCTGCTCTTTCCCGCCCCCTAGCCCATGACTCGATTGCACCGCCTCACCATTGACCGTCTCAAGCAACTACCCCGCATGGCCAGCGTATGGGAGGGTGATCGCCGACCCATGCAGGGATTAATGGAGGAAGAGGCGGGCCCCTGGGCTCAACCCAAGGAGACTAGCGATTGCATCCTTTGGGTGGATAGCAGCCACGGAGCCGTTAGAAGTATTACCATTGTGCCTGCCAACAGCGGCTACGAACCGATTGTGAGGACGCTGATCCAGGCCATCGAGGCACCCCAGAGCGGGCTTCCCCCCGCCCGCCCACAAAAAATCGTGGTGCGCGATCGAGAAATTCAGTTTTACCTGCGAGGGGCGCTGCAGGGCTTGGATATCGCCGTTGACTACGTGCCCGATCTGCCCTTGATTGACGAACTGTTCAATGCCCTACAGCAAGCCAGTGGCTTGGGTGAGGCCACCCTGCCCGAACGCTATGCCGAGGCCATGGTAGAAAAAGCCATGGAAATTTGGGATTTAGCGCCCTGGCACAGTCTCAACGAACAACAGGTATTAGCCGTCCAACTCAACGCCTGGGATATTGATACTCTCTATATTTCTATCCTTGGGATGGGTGGTGTGGAGTACGGCCTCCTGATGTACCGCTCCCTAGAGGCCCTCAAGCAGTTTCGCGATCGCGTGTTGATGGGGCAGCAATCCCCTAAGCAAATGCAAGAGGCGTTTTTAGAGCAGGATTGTTTGTTTGTCAATTACGAACTCCTGGAGGAACCTGAATCGACCTCAGCCTCGCGGTTGAGTCGGCTGATCGCCGCCCCCGATGCGGTTGAACCCACCTTTGGCAGCATTCACCCCCTAGAGGGGCTGCGCAACCAGTTAGCCGATGAGGAGGGGGCAATTTTTTTAGTGGCGATGGAGGCGATTCAGCGATTTTTTGCCAAGTACCGCCCGCAACTGGAAAAACCCCCCTACAAGGCTCTCCAGGGTACCTACCGGATTCCTGATCCAGCCCACAATAATGGCACTACCCTCAAGGTTACGGTCAAGACCTTGCCGGCGGTGACCGAGGAGTTGCTGGAGCAGACCGAACAGGCCCTGGGCCCCGAAACCGATGGTGCCTTTCCCAACCTGCGGGACGATTACGTCCCTGAAGGCGCCATCATTTTACTCACCCAGTTCAAGCGCAGTTGGCTGGATTCCCTCAAGCTTGACCCGATGGTGGTCTACCGGGCCCAGGCCGATTCTCCCCTGCCCGACCAACCGACCCTACCCGTGGTGGTGATTCAAACCTCTCGGCCCAAGGCCAAGGCCCTGATTCAAAATCTGCAGCAGGCTGAGGGAGTACAGTCGGTCTGCTTTAACCCCGGTAGTGACCCCTTTAGTGGCGAAGCCTTTGAGCTGGGGCTCTTGCACACCGGCGATGGGGAGTTTCACCTGTTTGCCGAATACGAAACCACCGACCGCCGCGATCGCCAGCTGCTAGAACGCTGGGACCGCTGGCAAAAGGAGTCTAACGGCATCTGTGCAGTGGTGATTGCCGGGGGAATTACTGGTCAGGCCAAGGGGAATCCCGGCCCCAAAGAAGTGCTGGGGGTGTTTGAGAGCCGCTGCCGTAGCGCCGAGGAGTTGGGCCTCCCCCCCATGCTGCTGCAGTATGCCGCCGACTGGGATCTAGATTGAGCCGCTGGTCAATGGGGAGCCCCGGGCTGGAGCCAGGTAGGTATCGAAACGTGTGGCTTTATTGCGCCATTGTTAACGCCAGGGGGAAGAGACTCAGGCGGTTTTTTATAATTAAGGTAAAGCCCCCAGCCCCTGGCTATGGTTCTCTACGGCGGGTGTTTTTAAGGTTCTATCGCTTCAACCCAGAGCAACCTGAAAAGCGGGCCTAAGCAAGTTGGAGACTCACTATGTTTAAGAACATTCTGGTTGCCCTTGATAACTCTCCTCTACGGCGGGGAGTGTTTGATCAAGCCCTGGGTTTAGCCCAAGCTACCGGGGCTAGGCTCATGCTGCTGCACGTGTTGTCAGCCTATGAAGAAGGCAGCCCCGGCATTCCCATTCGGTCTTACCAGGCCTACTACCCGGTCTTAGACGATGCGGTTTGGAAGGATTACCAACGGCGGTGGGAAGAATTTGAGTCCGCTCGCCTGGCCCTTCTCCAAGAGGAAGCGGAGATCGCCCAGGCGGCTGGCGTAACCGTGGAATTTACCCAAGCCGCCGGTGATCCGGCCACTACTATTTGCAATTTGGCTCAATCCTGGGGGGCTGATCTGATCCTGGTTGGCAGCCATCAACGCAGAGGGTTGGGTGAATTGCTGCTGGGCAGCGTTAGCAACCATGTGATGCACCACGCCCCCTGCTCCGTCATGGTCGTCCATGGCGAAGCCCTGGCTGGCTCAGAGGTGAGCCCTGTGGCGGCCACCGCTAGGGTAGGGTAGCGGCTACGGCAGTTGCTTTGTCCTGGGCTAGGCTGGACCAGCCGAGGGCCCGGGCCTGGGCCTGGACCCGGTGGGGAATATTTTGATCAATAAAGTGCTGGTGCAAAATCTGGACGCTCAGCAGAGGGTTGATCACCGCATCCAACTGCACTCGATCGACCCTGGTCGTGGTTGGATCCTGGTAGTGGCGTAGGGTTGCGGCTACGGCGGGGTAATCCAGTAACCCGGCCGGGGTGATTGCCGCCGGGGTGAGGTACTGTTCGGTCAGGGCCGCTAGGGCTTGCGGCTTAACCGGGTCGCGGTGGGCCGGAGGGGCCATAGAGGCGAATTTTTGTCGTCGATAGAGGGCCTCCGGCAGCAGCGATCGCATCGTTTCACGCAGAATGTACTTGTCCTGGCGACCGCGCAGGCGCATCTGGGGCGGTAGGGTGACGGCAAATTCAACCAAGGGGTGATCTAAAAAAGCGAGCCGTGCTTCCATAGAGTTAGCCAGGTCCACCGCCATTCATGGACAAACGGGCAGGGGTAAAGCCCACCCCACGGTCCGCCAGAATTTGGTAGCCAAACCCATCCGGACCACGGTGATGTTGGATGGCCGCCATCCCTACCAGTAGGCTGGGGTCAACGGGATGGTTAGGATCCCCGTACATCGCACCGCCAATGCCACACATGGTTTTTTCCCCTAATCCAGGCCAATTCGGTGCAGAACCGAGCTCAGGCCCCACCGGAAGCCCTCCTCTTCACCAGAAGGGCTTCTCTTCACCGGAAGCGCCCATCTTAGGGACTGGGGGGTCGGAATTTAACGAGTATTAGGAAAATTCAAGGTTAAATCCCCTCTCCTAAAGAATTCTCATGGTCCCCTGGCGGGGTTAGTCCTCCTTACCGAGAGCGCCTGGGGCGCCGACTAGGGTGTGTTGAGGTGAGCAGGTGAGAATCATAATCAGCAGAGTTAAAAAGTAGGGGGCGGCATTGAACAGGTAGTAGTAGGCGTTAATGCCGACGGATTGAAAGGCTGCCCCTAGGGCCTGGGTACCGCCAAACAGCAGGGACGCCCACAGACAGTTCCAGGGTTGCCATCGGGCAAAGATCACCAGGGCGACGGCCATCAACCCCTGGCCGCCCGAAATCCGCTCGGTCCAAACCCCTGGATAGTAAAGGGAGAGAGAGGCACCGCCAATGCCTGCTAAAAAGCTGCCCACCATAATGCTGGCCATGCGAACCTTAAAAATAGAAATCCCCATGGCCTTGGCTGCCTCTGGACTATCCCCCACGGCCCGCACATAGAGCCCCCACCGGGTTGATTTAAA
>DVEE01000111.1 GCA_015295885.1 Leptolyngbyaceae cyanobacterium M65_K2018_010 | reverse complement strand
AAAGAAAAAGGAAGGAGCATGCTCCTTCCCTAGCGGCATAACCTTCAAGTCCTTAAATTCAAAGATTCAGGTGGCCCGGCCAAGCATGAGCCGAGACCTAGGCCTCTTCCACCCGGGCGTAGAAGACCCCTTGAATTTTGATGTCCACGGGCTCAGCGGTCCCCATATCAGTATCGGAGGGTTGCTCCGCCTCAAAGATGCCGCCAATTTCGCCGGTAGCCCCATCAATCTTAGAGATGCGCAAGAACATGTGGCCTGTGCCAATGTCAAAGGCCTTGGTGGTTTCGGCGGCGTACTCGTCTCCACTAGCGGGCAAAGCCACAGCAGTATCATACCCCGTGGCCAAACCCCGACCCTTAGGATCCAAAAAATTGGAAGTCCGGTAGGAGGGCACTTTATAATCGCCCTCAAAGTCGGCGGAGGTCGTGAGGGCGTTCAATCCCGGCTGAGACTGGGCCACCAACCCCTTGACGGTAAATAGGAAGGGCTCCTGCTGCCCGCCGGGCAACTGGACAGTAATGGCCTGGAAATCCATGCCACCGGTTTCTGAGAACAACAGACTGCCATCGGGTTGCAGGGTCAAATCGCCGCGCACCTGATCCAGACTGGAGGTGTAACGGGTCAGCACTTTGCCAGCTATGTAACCGGCTTCTTGGCGCTTGGAGGTGGGCTCCTGCTTCACAAAGTAGGCCGTCGGCTCAATGCACATGCCTACAATCTGGTACTTCTTACCCACTTCCAGGGGAATGCTACCCCGGGTCAATTCAGAAAGTTGGGGACACTTGTTGGCCAAACCCGTGTTTCGGATTTGGTCGTAGGTGAGTGGCACACTGCTGGTAGCGGTGGGGGCCTCGCTGCAGGCCGTCAGAACGCTCAAACAGATTGCCAAAAACGCAACGATAAGGGCGCGATACCTCATTGTCTACCTCAAATCAGCATATAAAATAAGGCTGTCTAATTAGTTGCGAATGCGATAGGCATCGGCTCTGGGATTTCAGTAGGCGGCCATAGGTGAGGGCAAAACCAACGATTTTCTGTTCGCCCAACACCACTAGCCACGCTGAGTTAGATGGGCCACCCGCTCCGAGGAGCTTGGATGAACAGCCCAACCACCTCGCCGGTGCCTTGGCCTGAGCGGGTTGATACCGGAGGGCGATGGTAGCAGAGCCAGGACTTGCTTCCCCCGCAGGGGCTATGCCATTCCCAGTCATAGAGCCTCAAGTATGCATTCTACATGGCTCCAGGTCTCTTTCTCAGAATTGTCATATCTTTCCCAGGTCTGGAGAGGGCTGGTATCGTCCAGCCGGGGCTCAAGCGTCGTACCGCAGGGCGGCAAAAGCCGAAACACCAAGACTTCATGAAGTTCCGAAATGTGCTGAGACAAATGGGTAGCTAGCATTAAGCTATTTAACAAATCCCTCTGGCACCCTATGAACGAGCCTACTTCCCTTGGTTCTGAGGCAACTGGTTCTGAGGCAACCCGGCCCCCTGAGGTATCCCTGGCGGCCCAAGTCTCTGTGGCTACCCTGTCGGACGATTTGCAGCGCCTGGCGGATTTAATTGACCAGGCGGCCCGATCCCGGCAGGGGGAAAGTATCGCCCTATTGGCCCTGCTTAGGTTGCTCGAACAGTGCCATCGGGAGATTTGTGAAACCCTGTTTCGGGATGCTCTGCCCGACAATCGCCAAAATCTCTACGCTCTGCTTAGGGATATAGACCTCCATGGGGGGTGGCCCTACATCCAGCGCATGAAGCTGCGATCGCTATTCGCCAACTGCCCCGATCTACTGAGCGATGAAGACACACCCTCTGCTTCCCCTTGACACCGGGATCGTGCCAAGTTTTCCCCCTTCCGTTACCATGGGGGCCTAGGCTAGGGCACCCCCGTTCTGGCAGCGGACCGATAGGGTCGTTGCTTTTATGGTCGTTGCTTGAGTTGTTCTAATTGGTCTACCGGTAGCCCGACGGCCTGCGGCCCTTGCTTTTTCCCAGTCCAGACCCTATGTCCCTATCCACGCCCCCAACCACCTCGGTGCATCGCCACCCAGCTGGCCGACGGCCCTGGTGGCGATCGCGGCTCAGCCAGGGGCTGGCCCTGGCCGCCAGCGTAGCGGGTTGGGGGGCAGTCGCGTTACCCACCGCCTCTCCGGCCCTCGCCCTCAATGCCTACTGCCAGGTCACCCAGGCGGCCGCAACAGCCAAGGAAGACCTCCGAAAGGCCGCCTTTAGCGGCGACCAGGCCGCCCTAGTCGAGTACCAGGCCGTGGTGCGCCAGCAGGCCGAAGACCTGCGCCAGTGCCGTAATCGTCAGTGGCCCAAACGACAGGCTGTGTGGGTGCGCCTCTACCCCTGCGACCTGCAACCGGGGGTGCTGGAAGCGGTGATGGATCGAATTGTTAACCTGGGCTACAACGAAATCTACGTAGAGGTGTTCTACGGTGGCCAGGTCTTGCTGCCCCAGGCCGATAACCCCACGGTCTGGCCTTCGGTGGTCCAAGCCCCCGGCTATGAGCGGCGGGATTTGCTGGCCGAAGCCATTGAGAAAGGCCGTCAGCGGGGTCTGCAGGTCGATGCCTGGATGTTTACGTTGAATTTTGGCTATTCCTACGGGCTACGCAGCGATCGCGAGCAGGTACTAGCCCTCAATGGCCGCGGCCAAAGCACCTACACCTATGCCAAGTCGGGGGCCTCCAGCAACCCGGACGAAGTGTTTGTGGATCCTTACCATCCCCAGGCCCAGGCGGACTATGCCCGTATGCTCGGGGCCGTGCTACGTCGCCGACCCGATAATGTGCTGTTCGACTACGTGCGCTATCCCCGCGGCGTGGGGGCCAATTCGGTGGTCGACAGTGTAGATGACCTGTGGATTTACGGCCAGGCGTCCCGCGATGCCCTGCTACAACGGGCGGCTAATCGCCAGGGGCAGGAACTAATTCGCCGCTACATTAGCCGGGGCTATTTGCTCGAGGCCGATATTACCGATGTGCGCACCCTCTATCCCGACGAAGCGGAGCCGCTTTGGCAAAGCCGTACCCCTTCGCCCCCCCTGCCAGCCGACGCCAAACCACCCGAACCCGCGGCCCTACGGCCCCAACTGCAAGCGGAACTCTGGCAGTTAGTGGTTGCCCATGCCGTGCAGGGGGTGGTTGACTTTGTCAAGATGGCGGAACAGCAGGCCCAGCGCAGCGGCATTCGGGCCGGGGCGGTGTTTTTCCCCGAGGGCAACCAAACCGTCGGCACCGGCGGCTACGACTCGCGCCTGCAGTTCTGGGACCGCTTCCCCACCACCATGGTGTGGCACCCCATGGCCTACGCCGTCTGCGGCAACACCGGCTGCATTTTAGAGGGCATTCGCCGGGTGTTAAGTATGGCGCCCACCAATGCTGCCCCCCTGGTCATGCCAGCGATCGCTGGCATTTGGGGCCAGTCTACCTACAATCGGCCCGCCCTCGAAACCCAGATGGAAGCCATTCGCCGGGCCCTGCCGGACATTAACGCGGTTAGTCATTTTGCCTACTCCTGGCAAGACCCTGAGTTTGATCGGGTGCGGAAGTTTTGCGCTCTAAACAACTCGCGGCCATAGCCCGGCCCGCCAACCAGCCCGTGGTCCAGGCATTTTGGAAGTTAAAACCACCGGTCAAGCCATCAATATTGAGGATTTCTCCGGCCAGATACAGACCTGGGCAAAGGCGGCTCTCCAGGGTCTTGAAATTCACTTCCCGCAGTTCTACCCCGCCACAGGTGACAAATTCTTCCTTGAAGACTCCCTTACCCACAATGTCGTAGATTCCGCCGGTGAGTTCGTCGACCAGGCTTTGCCGTTGGCCCTTGGCTAGACTGGCCCAGGGCAGGTGGGGGGGCAGCCCGGCCCGGTGCTGGGCCAGGTACTGCCACAGTCGCCGCGGTAGGGGAAAGGGGGAAAAGCTGGCCACCCAGCGCTTCCCCTGGCTCTGCTGCAGCTCCAGCAGGGTCTGACGGACCTGCTCCTGGCTCAGTTGGGGCAGCCAGTTGATTTCCAGGCGGGCCTGGTAGTGCTGGCGGTGCAGGGCAATCGCCCCATAGGCCGAAAGTTTGAGAATGGCCGGACCACTCAGGCCCCAATGGGTGATCAGCAACGGCCCTCGCTGGTGGAGGGGGGGCTGCTCCTCTAACCGCAGCTTCAGAGCAACCCCCTCCACCGCCACCCCGGCCAAGGCCCGTAGTTCCGGATCAGCCAGGGTAAAGGTAAACAGCGAAGGAACCGGCGGCACCAGGCTGTGACCCGGGGTTTGGGCCAGCCGATACCCCGCTGGACTGCTACCCGTCGCTAACAGTAGGCGATCGCAGCGCCAGGGCAAACCTGTTTTGGGGCTGACCACAAACCCCGACCCCGATCGCTCCACCCGGATTGCCGCTTGGCCCCGATGCAAGTGCAGGCCCAACCGGCGCGCCTCCCCCAACAAGCAATCGATCACCGTGCCCGAATCATCGGTAGTAGGAAATAGG
>DVEE01000417.1 GCA_015295885.1 Leptolyngbyaceae cyanobacterium M65_K2018_010 | reverse complement strand
ATTAGTTAGAATTGGCATTGATGCCAGCGATCGCGTTCTTTTATGTGCTTCAGAAACTCCTGATGGGCATTGCTGTGCTCTGGCTGTTAAGCATTACTTAGAGAAGTATTGGCCTGGGATTATCGTTGAAGCTGAACCCATCAAAGGCTTGCAAGTCAGTGATGCCAATCGATTTAAAAACGAAGGTGTTATCGAGTTTATCAAAAAAGCCCTAACAACTATTGATGCTTACAGCAATGTGATCTTGAACCCAACTGGAGGATACAAGGCTCTTGTTCCTTACACTGTTTTGCTTGGCATGATCAAGGGGGTTAAGTGCGACTATATCTTTGAGCAATCAACCAGCTTGTTAGAGCTACCACCCTTACCTCTAGAATTTAACAGATCTCAATTTGAGGCTTACAAAGATCTGTTTGAAGATATTGAGCGGAATACTGCTATCCCTAGATCTACATGGGAACAGCGCGTCCCCTACGAAGAGCGCACTTGGTTTGAACCTTTAGTGGAAATGAATGGCAATGATGTTACTCTTTCTGCGGTAGGATTCCTATTTTTAGAGGTTATTCGTAAACCCTCGGCTTTAGTTCCTTTTTTGTCACAAAAAGCCATCAAGGACGTTTTTCAAAATTTGGCGTCTCTGGATAATTGTGATCCCTTTCGCTTCTTACGTCGCGTTTCTCAGTCCGATGATGCATTCCAGCAGGCTGTTCATATCAACAATAATACCGGGCTTTACTGGCTCAAGCCGGGGAGAACAACGGATCGCTATTTAGTTTCTAAAGAAGGATGGCGACTGCTGGTTTGGAGAGCCATTCGTGAGGATCAGGAAGGCTCGCAATATCCTAGTAAGGTGATAGTCAATCCTGACAAAGACAGAGGAAATTATGCACCATTTATGCGAATGGAGTTTGTTGAATAATTAAAAATACGATCAAGGAATATGATGAATGACACATGGATTCGAACTTTCTCAACATGCACATTATCAGATGCAAGAGCGAAATATTCAGATTACCTGGTTAGAAGCAACGCTTTCTGCTCCAGATCAATGCTTGACTCTTGCTGATAGACACGGAAATACTCATTATCTGAAGCGAATACCGGATTTTGGCAATAGGTGGTTGCGCGTTATCGTGAATCCTAACGTTGATCCCCAACGGGTTATCACAATTTTCTTCGACAGGAGGGTGAAATGAAATTAGTGGTTCATAAAGAAGACGATGCCCTTTACCTTCGGCTTGACGACACCCCCATTATTGAGTCTGAAGAAGTCAGTGACGGCATCATTCTGGATTACAACGCCGCAGGTAAAGTCGTCGGTATTGAAGTGCTTTATATCAGCCAACGCAGCCCCGACTCCTGGCAAACCATCCTTCTAGAAACTACCCCCTAACCCACTTCTCATTCGCCTATCAACCTGACGTCCTTAAAGAAGGAGCCCCCCCTTTGGGGCTACTTTCAGCCCGACCCAGGGGGGCTGATGCCGCGCACGTTTTTCATCACCTTCGACACCTACGAGCAGCAGTAGTCAGGCCATCTCACCATTGGCCAGCACGCCTACCTGTGGTCAAGCGCCGATATGGGCGATGCTCACCTGGTTGACTCTGACCCCTGCGACTCCATAGAAGCCGCGATCGGCTGCCTCAAGACCGAACTCAAAAAGCTGTTTGAGGCGTTATCGATTGTGGGCGACCATCCGGCACAATAGGATCCATCAGCTACAGACTGCCCAGATCCGCCATGGCCTACAGGGACTTCACCATCCTCGGCTGCTGGTGCTGCCGTGGTTGGCGAAATAGTCCTCTGTGGGTTACGGCCAAAGCACAGTCTGTCGGCCCATGGCTAGGTCTGGGAATAGCCTAGCCCGTTAGACTAGAAGCAATCCCATCCAAATGAAGTGGCCCTTACGATGCAAACCACTCAAACCCTGCAAAAACTATACGAGCAAGACTTCGTCGCCTGGTGTGAAGCAACCGTTGCCCAGCTCAAAGCCGGGCAACTCGACCAACTAGATATTGAAAACCTGATTGAGGAAATAGATAGCCTGGGCAAGCGAGACCGTCGAGAACTGACCAGTAGGCTGAGAGTATTACTGGCTCACCTGCTCAAGCGCCTTTACGTTCCCACGCCTGAGAATTTTAATGGCTGGGAGTTAACGATTGTAGAGCAACGCAAACAAATTCAAGCACTCCTGAAAGATTCTCCCAGCTTAAAACCTTATTTAGTAGAAACTTTGCCGGAAGTCTATCTCGACTCCTTAGAGCTAGTCTCAGTTGAGTATAAGCAAGTCAGTTTTCCTAAAAATTGTCCCTTTCGCAACGAAGGAGATGAACTTTTATTCAAGCAATATTGGCTAGACTCTGAAAAATAAGTTTGTTCAGCACACAGCTACCCCAGGGCCATGCCCGGAAACGGCGATGCCATTGCTAACCCTCTAACCGGTGAACGATTCCCATGTTAAGCCAACTGCCCCTGTACCCAGGCCCGCACCGCCCGGCGCAGCGCCAGCCGCCCCTGTTGCCGGTGCGCCTCAATCAACTGCGGCAATGCCTGAATCTGCAGTGCCGGAAACACAGCACTCTGTTCCGCTGGCGTATATTGCCCAGCCGCTAACCGATAAATCGTCAGTCGGCCCTGGTCGTAGCACCAGATCTCCGGCACCCCCAATCGAGCGTAGATCGGCAACCGATTCAGGGACTTGCGGGTGAGGTCAATTTCCAGCGCCAAATCCGGCGGTGGGTCTTGGTCTAGATCAAACGTCAACCTTCCTCGCACCAGCGCTTCATTTTGAAAGTAAAAGCAATTATCTGGTTCTAAGCCTGCTTGCTCTGCCTGCCTTCTCCAGGTCGTTGAACCGTAACTTTCATAGTCTAGATCGAGCGCTTCACTGATATCTTTGATGGCATCGCCAATGGTTTCTTTAAAGTATTCGTGTTCGGGTAAGGGCGCCATGATTTCTAGGAGGCCGCGATCGTAGGCAAGGCGGGTGCTGCGATGGTCGCCTAGTTCTTCCAAAATGGCTTCAAATTCGGCCCAGCTCACATCGTGAAGCAAGAGTCGCTGGCCCAGGGGTACATCTAATTGCCGCAGTTGGAGGGTAACCATCGGTGCATGCTGTCTCCAGCGATTGTTTGTTCAGGCGTTGCCCGTGATACAACCTATGATAATCTTCCCAACTGTTTCTCCCGTGGCTGCTGTTCTCTTCCTCACCGTCGGCGGTTCCCCCGCCCCCATCCTCACCGCTATTCAGAGTTTGCAGCCCGATCGCACCATCTTCATCTGCTCCAGCGGCCCACGGGGCAGTATTTCCCAGGTGACCGGAGCAGGAACCCCCTGTGAGATTCGACGCGGGGCCGAGGTGGTGGATCGGTTGCCGAATTTGCCAACCCAGTTGGGCCTAGGGAGTCGCTTCAACCCCGACACCGACTTGGTCTTGCTCGATAACCCCGACGACCTAGCCGAGTGCTACCGGCCCATTGCCGCCAAAATCAAAGCCATCCAGCAAGAGAGCCCCGGAGTAAGCCTGTACGCCGACTACACGGGCGGCACCAAAACCATGTCCTTGTCTCTGGCCTTGGCCGCCCTCGACTATGGCGTTCCCCTCTACCTGACCACCAACGCTACCCGCGAAAACCTGATCCGCGTCGAGCGGGGCGAATCTACCGAGCGAGCCCCCATCACTCTGCTGACCGTCGAGCGCACCCTGCACCAAGACCTACCCCGGTTTTTGCAAGACTTTAACTACAGCGGCGCGATCGCCACCTTGCAATCCCTGCTGCAATCCCTGGAACTCCCCGCCGACCAAAAGCGCCACATTCGCCAACTACGCGACCTCTACGCCGGCTTCGATGCCTGGGACCGCTTTGACCACCCCAACGCCTGGAATTTGCTTTCCCTCCACCTGGATCGGAAACATTCCCACCGCCTGGCCCTCAAGCGAGTGTTAACCAGTCGTCAGACCATTGACCCCAGCTTCACCGCGGCAGAGACTATCCCCAGTCACGGCTACGAACTGGTGGAAGACCTCTTGCTCAATGCCCAGCGTCGCGCCCACCAGCACCGCTACGACGACGCTGTCGGCCGCCTCTATCGTGCCCTGGAACTGCTGGCCCAAATTCGTCTGAAGCAAACCTATGGGCTAGAAACCGGTGACCTCGACCTCACCCAACTGCCCGAACCCCTGCGCGACACCTACGCGGCCGAGCGCAACCCTCGCACCGGCAAGGTTCAAATCCCCTTGTGGAAAAGCTACCTGCTCCTGGGTCAACTGCCCGACGATCCCCTGGGGCAACACTTTCAGCCCCAGGCCCACCGCCTGCAAGCCGCCCTGCAGGTGCGCAACCACTCCCTCCTCGCCCATGGCTTCACCCCCATCACCCACCCCGACTACCAAGCCTCTGGCCAAGTGATCCAAACCTTCATCGAAACCGCCCTGGAACTGCTGATTCCAACCCAACCGAGCAACCCCCTACCTCAGTTTCCCACTGATGTAGACCGTGTCAGCCAGTTGAATTAACGGCCCCAGCCTAGCCAGCGTGGCCATAGGGAAACGCCGCGGCCGGGATTGGTCAGCACCCCATGGCGAGGGCTAAACAGAAAGGCTAGGGCAAACCACGCCGACACCACCAGGACGATCGCGGGTCCAGAGGGCAGATTGAAGTAGTAGCTAAGATACAGGCCACTGACGCTAGAGCACACCCCAATGGCAGCCCCCAGGCACATCACCTGGTGCAGGCGGGGCACTAGCAGGTAGGCGGTGGCCCCCGGTGCAATTAGTAGAGAGAGAACCAGAATCACTCCGACCACCTTCATACTGGCCACGACGGTGAGGGCAATCAGCACCATGAGCCCAGAGTTGAGCAAGCCCACGGGCAGGCCGCTGGCCTGGGCCCCTAGGGGGTCAAAGCTATAGAACAACAGCTCTTTGTAGAGCAGGGCTACGGTTAACAGAACCAGGGCCGCAATAATAGCTGTATCTCGCACATCCCCCAGGGTTACACCCAGGATATTCCCGAACAGGAAATGATTGAGATCGATTTTCGTGTCTTTTTGGATGGTGGTAATCAGGGTAATGCCAAGGGCAAAGAAGGCTGAAAAAACAATGCCCATGGCGGCATCTTCTTTGATAGGCGATCGCCGATGAATCCAGGCGATTAACACGGTGCTCATGACACCAGCAATAAAGGCCCCCACAAAGATATTCACCCCTAACCAAAAGGCGATCGCGAGCCCCGGCAACACCGAATGGCTAATCGCATCCCCCAGCAGGGCCAGACGCTGGACCATCAGGTAGCTGCCCACCACGGAGCAGATGATGCCGACCAGGATAGCGACCGCCAGCGATCGCTGCATGAAGGCATACTGCAGCGGCTCCACCAACCCGTTGAGTATCGCCCACTCAGGCGACATGGCCAAAGAAGGTAATGTGGCCCCCGTAGGCCCGGGCCATATTCTCGCGGGTGAGTACCCAGGGGCGAGGGCCAGCGGCAATCAGTTCTTTATTCAGCAGAATCAGGTGGTCAAAGTTGGTAATCGACTCGCCTAGGTCGTGGTTGACTACCAGAACGATTTTGCCGGCCTCGGCCAACTCACGAAAAATCTGGAAGATGACCGCCTCTGTTTTTTGGTCAACCCCGACAAAGGGTTCGTCAAAACAGAAAATCTCGGCCTCCTGGGCCAGGGCCCGAGCTAAAAACACCCGTTGCTGCTGCCCGCCCGAGAGCGCACCGATGGGTCGATCCCTAAACTCCAGCATACCCACCCGGCCCAGGGCCTGCTGAGCGAGTTGCCGACTAGCCGTGGAAAATCGGTTTAACCAGCCAGTCTTCTTAACCCGGCCCATCATCACCACATCCCATACCGTAGCGGGGAAGGTCCAGTCGATTTGCGATCGCTGGGGCACGTAAGCCACCTGGGCCAACTGATGAGCCAGTTCCTCATCCCCGTAGAGCACTCGGCCCGTCACTAACGGCATCAGCCCTAGCATGGCCTGGATGAGGGTGCTTTTACCGGCTCCGTTGGGGCCAAAAATACCCACCAAGTGGCCCGGTTGCACCGTGAAACTAATATTCCGCAGAGCCTGCACATCCCGGTAGTTCACACTGAGATGGTCAACGATAATTTTGGCCGAAGGGGTCATGGCAAGCCTCCGATCGAGAGTGGCGAGAGGACCGGTTCAGGGCCCTGCTGAGGCAATGGAACGGGACAGGAACAGCAAACATGAAACGATTATGAAATCCATTGTATCGTAAAAATGAAAGGAATATGAAATGTAGCCAATGAAACAGATAACCCGATTCCCGGGTTGCAGCGGGTGGATGGCCACCCTATGGATCCTAGGAGTGGGATTGGTGGGCTGCGACTCGATCACCCCGGGGACCGCTGGCCCCGATAGGACCGCTGGGGCCGATGGTAAGCCCGCGGTGGTGGCGACCAATACCCTGATTGCCGACTGGGTGGCCCGGGTGGGTGGCGACCAGATTGAACTCACCAGTATTTTGCCGCCGGGCACTGATCCCCACGTTTACGAACCGGTGCCGGCCGATAGCATCGCCTTCGAGCGGGCCGATTTAATTCTCTACAACGGCTATAACCTAGAGCCGGGTCTCATGCGCCTGCTCAATGCCGCGGGGGTGAAGGCGCGTCGCGTGGCGGTGGGGGAAGTCGTGCCTCCCCTAGCCTTACAACAGGGAGGCCGAACCGTGCCCGATCCCCACGTTTGGGGGGATGCCAGCAACGTCATCCCGATGGTCGAGGCCATCCGCGATCAGCTCATTGAACTGGCCCCTGAGCAGCAGGAACTCTTCACGACCAACACAGAGGCCTACCGGGAGGATCTCAACCAACTGCATCAGTGGATTGGAGCACAGACGGCAACTATCCCCGCCCATCAGCGCCAGCTGGTCACTACCCACGACGCTTTTCAGTACTATGCCCAGGCCTACGGACTGACCGTAGTCGGTACTCTGATTGGTCTCAGCACCGAGGAGCAACCCAGCGCCCGCACCGTCCAACAACTGGTCGCATCGATTCGGGCCTTGGGAGTACCCACCATTTTTGCGGAAACCACCATCAATCCCCAATTGATCACCACGGTGGCCGCCGAAGCTGGGGTTAAGCTGGCGCCTACCCTGCTCTATTCCGACTCCATTGGCTCCCCCGGCAGCGAAGGAGATAGCTACCTGAAGATGATGGAGTCGAATACCCGATCCATCGTCGAAGGCCTAGGCGGATCAGT
Organism: Leptolyngbyaceae cyanobacterium M65_K2018_010; assembly: GCA_015295885.1. Classification (GTDB taxonomy): domain Bacteria; phylum Cyanobacteriota; class Cyanobacteriia; order Phormidesmidales; family Phormidesmidaceae; genus Nodosilinea. The sequence continues at coordinate 8,441 of DVEE01000417.1, read as the reverse complement.
TACCCCCTTGGCGCCCTAGGGAGGACGGCTACGCTGACAGACCACTGATCGACAGGGGAGTTCAACGCTGGCTGGCCCACTCACCTTTTCAGCCATCCTAGGAAAGGAGCACCCCCGGTTCCGTCAAGGGGGCACAACTCGGTTGCACGATGAAACCCGGCAGTATGAAACCCGGCAGTAGGTGTCCTTGATCGACCTGCCCATAGTGCTGATTCTGTAGCCGTAGAAACCTGCAAAATTGCTCCCTAGGGGTTAGGGTTATGGTTTACCGATTGAGTTGCTAGGTTTGGGCAGGGCCAATGCCGCTCAACCGGCCAACCGCAACGGGATTGACCTAAGACCAGATATCCATGGTGATGAGGTACCTATGACCGAGTTAACCGGTGCTGCCGCGGCGGCGAATCAGCCCCAAGGGGCTATCTCTGGTTCAGACAGAACCGCCAGCGGTAGGAGACGCCACATCGTCCTGACCTCCCACCCCCGCCGGTCAGGGCAGAAGGGAAGTCCCATCCACTGGGGGCATTCCGACCCGGTGAAACGCGGCCCCATTGTAGCCACGGTTGCCGACCCCAGCCACCGCAATGCGATCGGCACCCATTCCGGCTCCTACGCCGTATACCGAGCGCTGGCGGTGGCCAGTGGCGTGCTCCATCCAGAACATCGCCCCGACCTCACCCATACCGCCCCAGCGGTGGCCCTGGGCCCCCATCCTAGTTGGGGAGAGGGGGAGAAGATTGTCTCCCTCGACCCCTTTGGTGCCCTGGTGGGAGAGGTGTTCCAGCCCTGGCTGGCCCAGGGAGTCGATATTCGCCCCACCATTGCCATCACTCGGGCCCACATTCAAATGCCAGAACTCATGGCAGCGGTCCGCCAGGGGCGGTTGCGAGAAGATGGCGAGATTGTCAAACCGGGGGGAGACCTGGTAGTTACCAAGGCTGCGATCGAGCCGGTCTGGTATTTGCCAGGGGTAGCTCAACGGCTGCAGGTGAGGGAAGATGACCTGCGCTACGCCTTATTTGAGCAAACCGGCGGCATGTTCCCAGAGCTGGTCACCCGGCCCGACCTCAAGGTATTTTTGCCCCCGATTGGGGGCATTACCGTTTACCTGGTCGGCAATCTGGCCGCCATGACCGATCCGGATCTGCCCTTGGCGGTACGAGTGCACGATGAATGTAACGGGTCCGATGTGTTTGGTTCGGATATTTGCACCTGTCGCCCTTACCTGGTGCATGGTCTGGAGGAGTGCATTCAAACCGCCCAGCAGGGAGGCGCCGGCATCATTGTTTATTTCCGGAAGGAGGGGCGGGCCCTAGGGGAGGTGACTAAGTTTTTGGTCTATAACGCCCGCAAACGCCAGGAGGGAGGCGATCGCGCCGATGCCTACTTCGCTCGCACCGAATGTGTGGCCGGGGTGCAGGATGTGCGCTTTCAAGAACTCATGCCCGACGTCCTGCACTGGTTGGGCATTACCCGCATCGATCGGTTTGTCTCCATGAGCGATATGAAGTACAACGCTATCGTTCGCTCGGGCATTGAAATCGTCCACCGCATCCCCATCCCCGAAGACCTGATCCCCGCCGATGCCCAGGTGGAAATCGAAGCCAAGAAAGCGGCAGGTTACTACACCGATCGGGGGCCACTCTCCCCAGACGGGTTAGCCCAGGTGAAGGGGCGGGCCCTGGCTGAATAGGAGGGATCGCTGGGAGCTAGGGCCTATGCCCCCAGGGTGAACCGGATCTACCGCTTGAATCCACCCGACTGGCTGGCCGGCTCTGCCAGGACTAGTTTGATTCAATTTCCAGGAGGTGATCGATGGCAGAGGACCCATGGGGTGAACCCATCCGTGGCGAGGATGAAGCGTTTGAGGCCGTAGTCTACCTCCAAAGTCCTCAGGCCATTCGCGATCGCTGCCGGGCGCTATTTTACCTGGCCCGTCAGGACCGCCTTCATCACTTTCGGCTTAACCTGGATGCCCTACCGGCGGCAACCACCTACGTCCAGCGGCTGATCGATCAGCGGTATCCCCAGGCTGCCATTCCCTTTCACTCTCGCTGGCGGCATTTTGAAGTTGGGGGGCAGTCCCGGCTTGACCTGCTGGAACCAGCCCTGTCTCGCCTATCTGCCCTGGAACGGGCCCGGCTGAAGGTGGATTTAGCGGTAACCAGTGTACTGCTCGATGCCGGAGCGGGCAGTGCCTGGCGGTATGTGGAACCTCAGACCGGCCTAGCATGGCAGCGATCGGAGGGGTTAGCGATGGCCAGCTTCCACAGCTTTACCCAGGGGCTTTTCTCTAGCCGGCCAGATACGCCCTGGCAGGCCGACGCCGCCGGCCTGGCGCAGCTCACAACCGACTCCTTGGCCCAGGCCTTTCAGGTAACCCCAACCAATCCGCTCCTGGGTCTAGAGGGCCGGGTGCAACTCCTGCAAAAGCTAGGACACACCCTTAACCAATACCCCCAGTGGTTTGGCACCGCCGTTCCCCGTCCCGGTCACCTGGTCGATTATTGGCAACACCAGGCGCTACAGGGTCGTCTATCCGCGGTTGCGGTTTTGCAGACTGTTCTGCACAGCCTGGGAACCATTTGGCCAGGGCGGGTGGTGCTGGGGGGAGTCAACCTGGGGGACGTTTGGCCCCATCCCCAACTGCCCGACTCTGCCCCTGGTCGCCAACTCGTTCCCTTCCACAAACTCTCCCAGTGGCTCACCTATTCCCTCTTGGAACCCCTCCAGGAACTGGGCCTGACGATTACCGACCTGGATCAGCTCACCGGCCTAGCGGAATACCGCAATGGCGGCCTGTTTATGGATCTGGGGGTATTGGTGCCAAAATCTCCAGCGGTGACCCAAATCGCCCACCCACCCGACTCGCCGGTGATCGTCGAATGGCGTGCCCTCACCCTCTGCCTGCTCGATGACCTGGCCCATGACCTGCGACAGCGGCTCAACCTCAGCCCAGAGGCCCTCCCTCTGGTCAAAGTTCTCCAGGGGGGCACCTGGACGGCTGGTCGCCAAATTGCGGCGGAAAAACGCCCCGGTGGCCCCCCACCGATTACCTTGCTGAGCGATGGCACGGTGTTTTAAGGCAGGACCCCATGCAAAATTCAAACCCACCTTCCATGTCGAACCTCCATGTGATCAACCATCCCCTGATCCAGCACAAGCTCACCCTGATGCGGCGGGCGGAAACCAGCACGGCTAAGTTTCGCACCTTGCTCAAGGAAATCAGCCTGCTGATGGCCTACGAAGTCACGCGGGATTTTCCCCTTAAGCTGGAAACCATTCAAACGCCGCTGGCTACCATGGCAGCCCCTGTACTCGCCCCAGAGAAGAAGCTGGTAGTGGTCTCCATCATGCGGGCTGGCCAGGGCATTCTAGATGGCATTCTAGAGCTGATTCCCTCGGCTCGGGTGGGCCACATTGGCCTCTACCGCGATCCCCAAACCCTGCGGGTCATTGAGTACTTCTTCAAGGTGCCTGAGGATTTATCGGATCGGGATGTCTTGGTGGTGGACCCCATGATTGCTACCGGCAATACGGCGGTGGCAGCCCTCTATCCCCTGAAGCAAGCCAATCCGCGATCGCTCCGGTTCCTCTGCCTGTTAGCCGCACCCGAGGGTATCGAGCACTTCCATCACGAACACCCCGATGTTCCCCTCTATACAGCGGCCATCGACGAAAAGCTCAACGACCAGGGTTACATTTTGCCAGGCCTGGGGGATGCCGGTGACCGCCTGTTTGGCACCCGATAGGCGCAGACGTGGATCGATCCCCTACCCTTAGCTATCCACCTCAGCCAGTTCAATCACCTGATCCTGATAATCCCTCACCAGAAAATTGAGGGGCTTGTTGCTGCGAATTTTGTGCGGTGTGCCACTGAGCTGGACTCGCATCAGGATATATTCCAGGCAGTTGTGGTCAAAGCAGACATGGCGTTGACGGTTACGTTGCCCCAAACTGGCCCCGGAGATCACATGCAGTTGAGTATTTTTGCGTAGTTGATACCATAGGCCCTCGGGGCTCCCGATGGAGCGAGCGGCGGAGAGACTGGAGGCACTGCCCATGTACAGTGGATCTAGGGCAGCGGTGCCCAGGCTCTGCTCGTAGTTGTAGTAGTAGTGTAGAGGCACGTCCGCCGCCGGTAGATTGAGCATCTCTTCGTAGAACCGGCGGGCCACATCCAAGTCTGAAACCATGATGGTGTAAACCTTGGGGGCACTTTTAAGAAACATCCACATGGCCCCGGCATAGGCCACCAGCAACATCACCATAATGCCCTGGGTAGACAGAATGCTGTCGAAGGGTAAGCCTAGCAGGGCCGCTACCAAACCCAAGGGTGCATGGGGCAAGGGCAGAGAGGTCAACATCATCAATAGGGCTGGAAAAAGGACGAATAACAGAAAAAATAAAGGACCGTCAGCGGGGTAACCCCGGGCTGTAGCTTGAAATCAAGATGCTCTGTGACCTGTGAATCCAGGGAGGGTTGCCACCTCAATCCCAAGTGCCTCCTAGTGTATCAACTCCCTGGGGAATTCCGGGAACCTAACGGTGCTACTACAGGCCCAAGGACCACTGCGCTGGCGGCAAATCACTGGCGATCGCTCAGTCCACAGATCTCCCTTCCTATCTTTACCACTGCTCACTCCCTAGCCGGGAAGGGGGACGCGGTCAAAAACTCGGATTTACACGATTCTGTAAATTTTGGGTGTGCAATATGGCCGAGATAGATATATTAGAGGCTAGCTTTCCCTAACTGTCCGTTGTTGCGTTTAAGACGGCGTCACCCATGTCCAGTACCGTGAACATTCCCCAGTTCCCAGAGTGCGATCACCAGCTCGTTCAGTCTCTGCAGCACCTGAGCGATCAGGAGTTGGTCCACCTATTTCAGCGCCATGGTGAATCAGGCCGGTATTTCACCGCTATTTTTTGTCGCTACAGCCCGGTGGTCTACAGTTTGATTCGCCATTCAGCCCGATCACCCGTGCAGGCCGATTACCTGTTTGCCCTAACCTGGCGACATATCTTGCTGGAGTTGGGTGGAGTGGAATGCCCCGAGCACTCGCCTAGCCAGGCCGGGGAGCGGCCCTTCACCCTGCAAAACTGGATCATTAACGTAACCGCCCTTTGCATTAACCAGGCCGTGGTTCCCGAGGTCGAGTCTATTCACTACTCCCTGGCAGACGCTTCTCCCCCCCTCTGGTGCTATCTAGAGCAGGCCCTGGATCGACTACCTCCTCTGGATCGGTTGATTCTGGTCATGGCCATGCCCTTCCGTTGGAGCGAAGCCCGCATTGTCGCCTACCTGCGCGCTGAGGGGGAACCCGTTTCAGCGGAGGACGTGCGGCAGCGATTGGAGTTGGCCCACCATCGGTTAGAAGAGGCCTTACCGGAGGATATTCGGGAAATCTATCTGCACCAGCTGATCCAGCCTTTGCCCTCACCGGGGGATGATGAGCTACTGGATGGGCTGTTTGATCTGTCGGGGTTAGCCGACCTACCTCTGGCACCGGCTCCCTCCCTAACCCAGCCTTGACGTGTGAGCGAAGTGTGTCCGATGAATCTGTCCCGCCTCCTACGACGTTACCTTTGCCTTGGGTCCTTGGCGATTCTGCCCTGGATGGCCCAACCGGGGCTGGCCTCGAACCTAAATCAGCAGCTCAACATTCAACCCAATAACCCTCCCCAGGGGCGATCGCGCCAAGCCGCCGAGGAGTGGATGCAGTTGGGTAATCAGCAAGCCGCCAGCGGCCAGCTCGAGGAGGCCGTTCTGTCCTGGGCTGAGGCGGCTGAAATTTATCGCTTTTTAGGGGATACTCGGGCCCAAGGCCAAGCCTACAGCGCCATGGCCATAGCCTACATTTCCCTGGGCGAATATCCCCAAGCGGAGCCAGCCTTGAACCGGCGTATAGCCGCCGCCCGCGAGAGCAATGACCTCTTGGGAGTCATCTTTGGGTTGAATAACCTCGGTTCCCTCTACCTTAATCAAGGGCGTCTCAACGAAGGGCAGGCTAAGTTTGAGGAAGCCCTGGTGCTAGCTCGCCCTACCCGCAACCCCCAGGCCATCGGCCTGTCCCTGAGTAATCTGGGCCTGGTGGCCACCGAAGCAGGTGATCTGGACAAGGCCGTAAAGTTGCTGGAGGTGGCCGCCAACTACCGCCTGCAAGCCGGTGACACCCTGGGCTACGCCCATACCTCGAATAACCTGGGCGATGTCTATCTAGCCCTGGGCCGAGAAAATAATGCCATCGGAGCTTACCGCGTGGCTTTAGCAGAGGGGGAAAAAGCGGCGGATGCAAACATATCGTTGCGGGCCCTGGATGGCCTGCTGACCATTTACTTCGGGCGCGACCAGATGGATATAGCCAAGACCTACCTGGATCTTCGCGTCGCCCTTACCCCCAACACCGCTGCCCCCAATCGTCAAACCGCCGTAACCCTGCGCTGGCTAGGGGATTACTACTTTGCCCTGGGTGATTACCCCAGAGCCCTAGAGGCCTACCACCGAGGGTTGGCCATCGCCAGGAGCTTGGCCATTCCCAGCCTCCAGGTAGAGTTTAATAATCGCCTCCTGCAATTCTGACGATCGTCCAAGTTGGGCGTACACAGCGATGGCCTTTTCGCCCCTCCCACAACTGCGGGAAAAGCTTAAACAACTGCATCAGCAGGCCACCTCCTGGTATCAGTAGATCACAAACTCCTCGCCAGCCCTCTCTCCCAGGCAGAAGAGGGGAATCGGAAATCTCCTTTTAAGGGATACCCGGCCCGCCTTGAGGGACTACCCTAAACGGGTTCTAAACGGGCCGGAGTTTTTTGAACAAGCTGACGATCAAAGGCCGCTTTGAGCTTGCTGCGCAACAACCGTTGAACATGGAGGTGCTTGCCAGGTTTCACCCGGGTCACGGTGCGAATCACTAGATTATCCACATCAAAGCTTTCGAGCCCTTCAACTTGAGTAGCCTCTAGCACGTCTGAGCATTCCCCTTGAAGTCGCTCACCAACCTGGTGAATCAGTTGATAAATCGGCTCTAATTCCAGCCCTGGCGGAACTGGTACATCGACGGTGGCATAGGCGTATTGCTTTGAATAATTGACGATGGAGCCAATTTCGCCATTGCGAATAATCTGTAACTGGCCATCGGGATGGCGAATGTGAGTGGTGCGGAGTTCGATGGCCTCGACCGTTCCTTCGACCACCCGCTCTTCTTCTTTGCCAGCCTCGATGTAATCGCCAACTAAGTAGTAGTTTTCAAACAAGATAAAGAAGCCGCAAACAATATCATTAATCAAGTTTTGCGCCCCAAACCCGACCGCCAGACCCACAATGCCAGCCCCGGCCAAAATGGGCGCGGGATTGATGCCAATCAGGTTGAGCACAATAATGCCACCGACAAAATAGGTCACGTATTTTAAGACGCTTTTGAAGAGGGGAATGATGGTCAGGCGGCGCTGCCGTTGTAGGTCGGTCAGATGATCGGTTTTAAGGACTAAATCTTCGAGGATGATATTGGAGATTTCAATAAATACCCCACATAGGAAATACAGACCGATAATTTGAATAATTTCATCGGCATAGGCTGTCACCCAGGCGATAGAGTCGATATCGTGAATGACTAAAGTAGCGATCGCAACATACAAAATATATTCCAGCGCCTTTTTCAAGGCTGGCACCAGGTGACGAAAGCGCTCGTAATGGCGCAACAGGTTATCAGGGCTGGAATATCGCAAGCTCAAGGCATCTAGCGTATCGATCAGCACCGACAGCAGTTTGATAATCAATCGCCCCAGGGAAATGGCCAGATACGCTTTCAAACCAACGGTGAGGTATTTGGTGACGATAGGGGGGGCTCGCAGAAAATCGCTGCAGAGAATCAATGCCAACAGCCAGATGCCATTGGCAGCAACTTTTTTGAGGGTACTGAAAAAGGCTTGAACGCTTTCGTCGTTGGCGGTAATTTGGTCTGAATTTTGAGCCAGGACACAGGCCCGATCCAATGCTTTGAGCACATAGGGCAGGCTGAGTTTGACCAGCAGCAACAGGCTAATACACTGGAAAAGGGCGATCGCCAGTTGAGTCCAAAACTGGCGGGGAATGCTGGCCAGCAGATTCAGATAAAAGGCTGAAACACTTTTACCCTGAAAAATGAGTGCCCCGTTCACCGCTGCCACCAGTACACAGAGGGCAATGCAGGCCACTAACAGGGCCACGGTGATGTTTTGCCGAAGGTTGGTAAGCTTAGCGGCGTGACTACGGAACCAGGTTGCGGCCAGAACCTGAGTGCTGAACTGAACCAAGCCGTTCAACAATACAAAGCTGACCACGATACCAGCAATTCCCGCTAGGGTAACGGCAATGTTCACAGCAGACAATTTACTTAAAATTTCCGAAAACTTAGCCTTTGCTCGATCTGCAACGGGAAGGGAAACCGAATTTTAGCAGAAGACGT
>DVEE01000175.1 GCA_015295885.1 Leptolyngbyaceae cyanobacterium M65_K2018_010 | reverse complement strand
GACAAATTCCTATTCTATAGCCTTGACCAGAGCAAAAGGCTGAAGGCTCAATGACCCATAGGGGTAGGGCGGACAACCACACCTGACCAGTCCAAGTTGTTAGATTTACTTATGTTTACAATAATTAACAGTTATTAAAGTTTGCCCTGGGAATCCCTTCGGTGGAGTTGGCAGGTGGGCTTGGCAGGCTATCTCTACCTGGGGTATCCCAGCGTATCATCCGAAAGACTTTTGGGAGGACGGTATGCAGATGCTATGGATGAAGGGCGTGTTGTGGCTGTTGACCGAGTTGTTTCTAACCCTGGTTGAGTTGGACCACCTGGCCGACTACAGCGAATATATCTTCCGGTTCAGGCATGACCTGGATCTTCAGCGCGATCGCATGGAACGGGTACTCTGTGCCGAGGGGATCCACCATCGGGCCTGTCTAACGCAACCGGCAGCGGTTTTGGCTGAGATGACTGCAGTTGGGTTACCGACGGCTGCTTGATAAAATGAACTCAATCGGTGATGTGGGCCGATTCAAGCCAGAGCCAGGCCTTCGGTTCGATCAGCGCTCTGTCCTAGACCCCCAGGCCCCGGTCATGCGGCCAAAGTTCACCTTGAGCTCCTCGAGCCCCAACCAACGGCCAACCCGCTCCTCATCCCAGATGGTAGACAGCACGCCCTAGGTAGGCCTGCCACCTCATGCAAAATCGCATCAACTTCGGCACCTGATTCGCGCCAACTTCGGCAGGTTAAGCCCGCCACCCCAAGGCCAAAACAGCCCAGGGTAGTGAATAGAACCGCGTAGGGGGGCAACTCCAGGCCAGCTTTAACCACTAGAAAGTAACTGACAAAAAAGACGAGCACCCCGAACAACGTGGGAGTGCCTGAAAACACCAGCATCCGCCGTAACATCCGCCGACTGACCACCTCCGGGATAGGGGTGGCCGCCGATGGGGACTGACCCTGGGGGGGGGGCGGTGCAATGCTACGGGCCGACTTAGCGGTGCCGGCCTGGTTGGGCTGAACCGACTTTGAGGCCGCCACCTTAGGCTTAGCCGCCTGGGCTGACGGAACAGCAGGGGGAGCAGTCCTGGCCGATTTGGCAGTGGAGTCTTTACCCTTGCCCTTACCAGAGGGTTCAAAGGGCAGACGCTTGCGTGGAGAGTCAGAGGCCATAGATCATCCCAGGGCGTTGATTCAGAATGCCGAGAAAGCGCACAGGGTGACGCCGGGCTAACCGCGAATCCCCAGCTTCTGGATGAGGGCCCGATAGCGATCGCTATCTTGCTTTTGTAGATAGGCCATCAACCGTTTGCGATGACCAATCATTTTGAGCAGGCCACGACGGGAGGAATAATCCTTTTTGTTGTTCTGCAGGTGAGCGCTCAAACGATTGATGCGCTCCGTTAACATGGCAATTTGAACATCGGCGGAGCCGGTGTCGGTTTCGTGGACTTGATAATCGGAAATCAGTTCCTGCTTGCGAGCTTGCAACAGAGCCATTGGATTGATCGTTCTCTAAGGATAAATTTGTGCCAGGATTTTTCACTATAGCATAGCAACCGAGGCAATCCGTGGGGTTTGGTAGTCTCTGGCACTACTGACTGAGCCAGGCAATGGCTTCTCGCACCCAGACTTCTGGATCACCGGATTTTTGGGCGGTGCTATGGCGGCTAACGGCCTGCAGGGCCTTGAGAATTTCCGCCTGGGTATAGCCCAGGGCCGCCAGGGTGGCTTCCACCTCTTCCTGGACCGAGGCCACCGGTCCGCCACTCGGCACGGAGGGCAGCCCAACTTGGCTATGCCAATCTTGGAGCTTGGCCTTGAGTTCCAGGATCAGGCGTTCGGCGGTTTTGTTGCCGACCCCTGGAGTCCGCGCCAGGAGGCGGGTATTGCCAGACACCAGGGCCTGTACCAGTTCCTGATCGCCGAGGGTATCTAGCAGGGCCAGGGCCATTTGGGGGCCAATGCCACTGACGCCGACCAATTGCAGAAATAAATCCCGTTCCTGCCGTTGGCCAAAGCCAAACAGCACCATCTGGTCTTCCCGTACCTGCAAATGGCTGTAGAGTTGCACCACTTCTCCTAGGGGGGGCAATTGGGCTAACTGGCGGGCCGCCACCTGCAGCTCGTAGCCCACCTGGTTAACCTCCAAGGTGACAATGATTTTGTGGTTGCCAGGCTTGTGAATGTCAGCCAGTACCCCTTTCAGGTAGCTGATCATGGAGTAGCCTTAGGGTCTTGCGGCCGCGATCGCTCGGTACGGGAGGCTGGGTTTCCCGGGGTGGGCGGGGTACCCTTAGACCGTCGCGGGGCTGGTGAAGGGGACTCCTGAACGGGTTGTAAATGCTGGCGACCGTTCTCAATCACCCGTAACATTTGGGACAACTGGTGCTCCACCTGGGACAGCACCTGGTCGGCGTAGGCGTCCGCTTCCTGCTGGATCATGGCTTGCTCGGCCAGGGCATTTTGGCGCAGGGCCTCCCATTCCTGCTGGGCCTGAAGTTTCATTTGCTCTATATCGGCTTGGACCTGCGATCGCAACTGATCACAATCAGCCTGGGCCTGGGCTTTCAGCTGATGGGCTATTTGTTCGGCCTGGCGCACAATCCCCAGTTCATCCAGAATTTGAGCGGCTTGCCGTTCGGCGGCCACCACTAAATCCTGGGCATAGCGCTCGGCTTCATCCAGTAGGGTATGGCGCTGTTGCAAAATCTGCACCGCCTGACGAAAGGCCGGGGGTAAGTTGAGGCGAATGGCATCCAACTGATCCAGCAACTGGTCCTCATCGATCAGGGTTCGGCCTGTAAAGGGCACCCGGGGGCTGCTTAGAATCAGTTCTTCCAACTGATTCAGGGCCTGCTGAATATCGATCTCACCGACGGCAGGAACATCCCCCAGGGTGCCATCGCCATTGGCACTGTCATCGGGGAGGGAGCCATTGGGGGATTGGCTCAGGCGGGTTGGGTCTGGGCGTAGCATTGGTAAACGTCTCGGGCTACATGGTTGGGAACAAGATGATCGATGGGGCCACCAAAGCGGGCAATTTCTTTGACCAGGCTGCTACTCAGAAAACTGTACTCCGTGGCAGTGGCTAAAAAAAGGGTTTCCAGGTCATTTGCTAGGGTTTTATTAGTATGAGCCATTTGTAGCTCCTTTTCGAAGTCGGAGAGCACTCGCAGCCCTCTCAGTAGCACTTGAGCCTTGTGGCGATGGGCGTAGGTAATGGTTAATCCATCATACTGATCGACCGCGACGTTGCCCAGATGGCTTACCGAGGCCTCGATTTGGGCAATGCGCTTAGCCGTTGAAAAGAGGGGCACCTTATTGGGATTACTTGACACTAAAACGACTACCTGCTCAAATAGCCGACTGCCCCGGGAAATAATGTCCAGGTGCCCCAGGGTAATCGGATCAAAGCTACCGGGATAAATAGCTATCAAAGCACTTTTTCAACCTCGTGCCAGGGGGATAGTTCATGTAAAATCCAGGCTCACGTTTAGTATAAACAGGATCCTTCAATATCCAACAGTTTTGGTGCTTTAGCCAGCCAAATTACTCGGCGCAAGGACTGAGCACTTTACGGTAAATGCGATCGCATCGGGGGGTTTCCACCCCCTCAGCGGGCCGATAGCCCCTGCTTTCGTAGAGGTACACAGCGGCCTGCAGAACCGATGCGGTCTCTACCCAGATAGTCTGAAATCCCCGTTGTTGGATAGCAGCTTCCAAGCGGCGGAGTAGATACCCGCCTAGCCCCTGACCCCGCACCGCGGTGGCTAAGTACATTTTCCGAATTTCCACCGCGGCGGCCTCTCGAGGCACTGGATAGTATCCTGCCGTACCCACCAGGGTCGTTTGATCCTCAACCACCCAAAATTCTCCGCCGGTGTGCCAGTAGTGGGTTTCTACCTGCACCGCATCGCGATCGCTACCCTGGGGATCCCAACCCAACCCATACTCTGCCAGTACCGATTGAATCAACTGGCTAACCGCCGGGCGATCGGCGGGTTGCCAACTGCGAATTTGGAACTGCTGAAAGGTATCCTGGTAAGCCATGGGTATGCTGGCCTTGACCTCCACGGGCGGCATAGGTTAGCTGTGCACCCGCGGTTCCGGGTGCAACCTAGCCAGGATGGCACTCTCGACCTCCGCCAGGTGCTGCCAGCGAGCATCGACCAAGGGGGGCGGAAAACGATCCTCCGCCAGCCGCCAGTAGGTGCCGTAATGCCGAGCCTCCGAGGCCATCAAGCTGTGATAAAACTGGGCCAGATCAGGGTCGGGGCAATGCTGGGCCAGCAGACCTAGCCGTTCATGGCTACGGGCTTCGATCAGGGCAGAGACCAGCAACAGATCTAACTGGCGGTGAGGTTCTTGCCGTCGCACCTGTTCTCGCAACTGGGCCCCGTAGGGTGGCGGCGGCAGAGGTCGCAGGGGAATGCCACGCCGCTCCAGCCAACGGTTCACCTGGGCAAAGTGGCTGAGCTCCTCCTGGGCGATCGCGGTGAGCCCATGGACTAATTCCG
>DVEE01000307.1 GCA_015295885.1 Leptolyngbyaceae cyanobacterium M65_K2018_010 | reverse complement strand
TTGCCAGAATCAATGCAAGTTTATTTAGACTACAGCGCCACTACCCCCCCCCGCCCCGAAGCCCTGGCTGCTGTGCATGCGGTGATGGCCGAACAGTGGGGTAATCCCTCCAGCCTGCACCAGTGGGGTAACCGTGCCGCGACGGTGCTGGAAAGGGCGCGATCGCAGGTGGCCGCTTTGATCAATGCCCCCATCGACTCCATTGTGTTTACCTCCGGAGGCACGGAGGCCGATAATCTGGCCCTCATGGGCGTAGCCCACCACTATCGCCATCCACAGCACCTGATCATCTCATCCGTGGAGCATTCGGCCATTGAGAAACCCGCCCAACAGCTCGAGCGGGCTGGATGGCAGGTAACTCGGCTACCGGTGGATGGCTGGGGACGGGTGCAGGCCGAGGAGCTCAAGCAGGCTCTACGGGACAATACTGTTCTGGTTTCCATTATTTTCGGCCAGAGTGAGGTGGGCACCCTTCAGCCCATTGAGGTTCTGGGGCAAATTGTTCGGGATCACGGTGCCCTCTTTCATACCGATGCTGTCCAGGTCGCCGGCCGATTACCCCTGGATGTGCAGCCCCTGCCGGTGGATTTACTGTCGGTATCAAGCCATAAAATCTACGGTCCCCAGGGGGCTGGCGCCCTCTACCGGCGTCCGGGGGTGGAACTCACTCCCCTCTTAGCCGGTGGTGGTCAGGAGTTTGGGGTGAGATCGGGCACCCAGGCTCTACCCGCCATAGCCGGATTTGGCGTGGCGGCGGCCCTGGCGGCCGATGATCTGCCCCATGAAACCCTGCGGTTGATCCGCTTGCGCGATCGCCTGTTTGATCGTCTAGCCCAAGTTCCCGGTTTGAGGCCCACCGGCGATCGGCGTCATCGGTTGCCCCACCACCTGAGCTTTTGTTTAACCAGCGGCGATGGCGAACTGGTGAGTGGAAAAACCCTAGTTCGGCAAATGAACCTGGCCGGCATTGGCATTAGCGCTGGAGCGGCCTGCCACAGCGGCCAGCTCACCCCCAGTCCCATCCTGAAAGCAATGGGCTATAGCGATCGGGAAGCTAAGTGTAGCCTGCGCCTCACCCTGGGCAGACACACTAGCCTGGAAGACATTGACTGGACCGCCCAGGTGCTTCCTCAAGTGATTGAACGATCCCTCTCCAGGCTGGCACTCTCTCAGGTTTAGCCTGGAGCTAAAGCTAGCGGCTGCACCGGCTTTACCCCAGTCTTTTATATCCCCACTCAGATGACGGTTATGATCGCGATTCCAACCAGCCTAGACGATGCCATCGGCCAAGCCCGGGCAGCCACCCGCGCGGCCATTACCGCTGGCATACCCCGCATGACCATAGAGTTTTTGTACCCGGAACTCAAGGGAATGCCCGTAGCTGAGCAGTTTTATCCAGTACTCCAGGAATTAGGTCTAGCCTTTAAGCTTTACTTTCCCGATGCGGGGGCCGCCGCCTTGGCTCGGCGAGACTGGGGCAATCCAGATTTTGTGGTGCGCGGTCTTGGCGAACTTAAAGGCCAGATGGAACCCGACGACCAGGCCTATCTTTTTGTCGAGCCCTCTGCGGTAGAGGTGACCCAGGTCGAAGATATGTGCAACCAGGCCGGGGATAAATTTATCATCATGCTGAATCCTAAGTTAGAAGATGTGGCTACCATCGGCATTGGTTACGCCGGGCGACAATTGCGGGAACGGTTTTTGAGTACCCTAGAGCCGGTCTATTACCTCCGCCCAATGGCTGGGGCCGTTTTGTTTCGTTGCTTTCCATCGGACTGGCAGGTTTGGCAGGAAACCAGGGAGGAAACCTATATCCTGGTTGCCGAGTTGCCTCAAAAACCCTCGGGCGAAGCCTTAGATCGCATTCTACTGGGGGGTGAACCAGTCGTTAGCAGCGCTGAGGCTGGTCCAGCCCCGGTCCCTCGCGGACGACGGGGTGGATTTTTAGCCGAATTACAGAGTTTCATTCGGGCCTTAACCCAATAACCCCAGACGATCAGCCACGGCAAGAAAAACTCCACGGCTAGCCTCGAAACATTGCATAATACGGGTATAGGCCCTAGCCTGTCCTAGCCCTAATCTCTAGAAAAATTTCATCCCATTCCCAGGGGTGCTGATTCAATCATGGCGGTCCATCATGGTGGTCAATCGTTGAGATTGTTCGCCCACCGCTCAGAGCCGGCTTAACCCCGGCTGACCCCGGTTAAAAACCCTTGGGTTGGCGTCCTAAACTGCAAATACGTAGTCTGTGATACCCAATTTGGTCATCAAAAGATGGGTAACTGTGGAATAGGAAGGTTGATGTTTTCGGACTGATTGCCATCACTGACCTTCAATACTGGCGAGTAACTGTAAGCTATGCGAATCCTTAAGACCCAGACCTTGCGAGGGCCCAACTACTGGAGCATCCGCCATCCTAATCTGATTTTGATGCGGCTTGATTTAGAGGATCTGGCGGATCGGCCCTCGGACCAATTGCCTGGGTTTTACGAAGCATTGACCCAGACCCTGCCCAGTCTGATTGAGCATTTTTGCTCCCCAGGGCATCGGGGAGGATTTCTCAGTCGGGTGCGCCAGGGCACCTATATGGGCCACATTGTTGAGCATGTGGCCCTAGAATTACAGACCCTGGCTGGGATGGCCGTAGGTTTTGGCCGCACCCGCGGCACTAAAGAGCCTGGCATTTACCAGGTGGTCTTTGAGTATCAAAATGAACAGGCGGGGCGCTACGCCGCCCGAGCCGCGGTGCGATTGTGCAATAGCCTGATAGAAACTGGTCACTACCCTCAAGATGAGCTGGAGCAAGATCTGGCGGATCTAGAGGAGTTTCGCTTAGATGCCGCCCTTGGCCCCAGCACGGAAGCGATTGTCCGTGCTGCGGAGAGTAAGGATATTCCCTGGATGCAGCTTTCTACCCGGGCCATGATCCAATTGGGCTATGGTCGTTACCAGCAGCGAGTGCAGGCTACCCTCAGCAGCAAAACGAGCATCCTGGCTGTTGAACTGGCCTCAGACAAGGAGGGCACCAAGCAAATCTTGCGAGATGTGGGGGTGCCGGTACCCAGGGGTACCGTAATTTACTACCTGGATGAACTCAAGCAGGCGATTGAGGATGTCGGCGGCTTTCCCATCGTAGTCAAACCCCTTGATGGTAATCATGGCCGGGGCATCACCATCGACATTAACAACTATGAAACCGCTGAGGAAGCCTACGAAGCTGCTAAGGATGTCTCTAGCGGTGTCATCATTGAGCGTTATTATCGCGGTCGAGATCACCGAGTGCTGGTGATTGATGGTCGGGTGATTGCGGTGGCTGAGCGGGTACCGGCCCACGTGATTGGTGATGGGCATTCCACCATTGAAGAGCTCATTGAAATTACCAACCAGGATCCTCGTCGGGGAGAAGGCCACGATAACCTGCTGACCCGCATTGAAGTGGATCGCACTACCTGGCAACTGCTGGATCGCAAGGGCTATACCCTGGATACCGTACTACCGGCTGGAGAAATCTGCTATCTGCGGGCTACCGCCAACCTTAGCACGGGTGGCATTGCCATCGATCGCACCGATGACATTCACCCTGATAACGTTTGGTTGGCCCAGCGGATCGCTAAAACCATTGGTCTGGATATCGCTGGTATTGATGTGGTGACTACCGACATCTCTAAACCCCTGCGGGAAGTAGACGGGGTGATTGTCGAGGTGAATGCCGCTCCCGGGCTGCGGATGCATATCTCCCCCAGCCAGGGGATTGCTCGTAATGTGGCCGAGCCGATTCTGGCTATGCTGTTTCCGGCGGCAACTCCGGCCCGAATTCCAATCATTGCCATTACCGGTACTAACGGCAAAACCACCACCACCCGGTTGACCGCCCACATCTTTAAGCAAACTGGCCAGGTGGTCGGCTATACCACCACCGATGGCATCTATATCGGCGATAACCTGGTGGAACCCGGAGATACCACCGGACCCCAGAGTGCCCAGGTGATTTTGCAGGATCCCACGGTTGAGGTCGCGGTTCTTGAAACCGCCCGGGGTGGAATTTTGCGTTCTGGCCTCGCCTTTAAGGACTGTGATATCGGTGTTGTACTGAATGTTGCCGCTGACCATCTGGGTCTAGGGGATATTGAGACGGTTGAAGATCTAGCTCACCTGAAGAGCGTTGTGGTTGAAACCACTCGCCCCAGTGGCTATGCCATTCTGAATGCCGATGATCCCCTGGTGGCGGCCATGGCTCAGCGAGTCAAAGGGCAGATTGCTTACTTTTCTATGGATCCCCACAACGAGTTAGTGCTGAAACATACCCAGCAGGGGGGCCTAGCCGCTATCTATGAGCACGGCTACCTTTCCATTCTGAAGGGAGACTGGCTGCTGCGTATTGAACAGGCTGAAAAGGTGCCCCTCACCATGGGAGGGTTAGCTCCTTTCCAGATTGCCAATGCCCTGGCGGCCAGTCTGGCCGCCTTTGCTCAGGGGGTTGACATCGCTTACATTCGCCAGGCTCTCCATAGTTTCCAGGCC
>DVEE01000325.1 GCA_015295885.1 Leptolyngbyaceae cyanobacterium M65_K2018_010 | reverse complement strand
TGCCCGCAAAGCTGAATCCGGTAAAGCAACTGGGGCCTCGGCGGCATCCTCTCCAAAGACGGCCTGATTTTGCAGTTGGGGATCGGCTGTCAAAGATTTTTGCAGCGAGTCACCCATGGGACTGCCAGCACAGCCACTCGTCAAAATCAGGCTGCCGCCCGTCAGGGTCAACAGCAGGAAACGTCCAGACAAACGTACAGGGGGCAGCAAGGCCAGGCACTCGCTAAAAAATTACATAGGATAATTTTACGGTAGCAACCGTTGCCCCCTTTGCGGAGGATAGGAAGAGAGGGATGACCGGCCGACCGCTCATTATTGACTGCGATCCTGGGGTCGATGATGCGATCGCCCTGCTCCTAGCCCTAGCCTCCCCCGATGCCTTTGACCTGTTGGGAATTACCACCGTTGCGGGCAATGTGCCCCTACCCCTCACCCAGTACAACGCTCGCCGGATTTGCCAACTGGCCCAACGGTGGGATGTGCCCGTCTTCGCCGGTTGCCCCCGGCCCATGATTTACCCCCTGCTCACAGCGAAGCCGATCCATGGCATCACCGGCCTGGATGGGGCCGCCCTACCGGAACCGAGCCTGCCCTTGCAGGCTCAGCACGGCGTGGCCTTTTTGATCAACCAGTTACTGGCGGCCCCTGAGCCGATTACCCTGGCCTGCTTGGGCCCCCTGACCAACCTGGCTATCGCCCTGATTCAATGCCCCGATCTTGCCCTGGGCATTGACCAAGTGGTGATCATGGGCGGTTCCCTGGGCCCGGGGAATGTCACCCCCTCCGCGGAGTTCAACTGCTACGTGGACCCCCATGCCGCCCGGGTGGTGGTAGAAGCAGGCTTGAACCTGACCTGCATTCCCCTGGATGTCACCCATCAAGTTGTGACCACCCCGGAGCGGCGGATGGCCTTTGCGGCCCTGGGAACCGCCGTGGGGCAAGCCACGGCGGCCCTGCTGCAGGACTACGGTCAACGGGATGCGGAGCGCCATGGGTTAGCGGGTTCACCCCTGCATGACCCCTGTGTGATTGCCTACCTGCTAGAACCAGCCTTGTTTACCGGACGCCCCATGCACCTGGCTATCGAAACGGAAAGTAGTCTGTGCCGAGGCCGCACCGTGGCCACCCCAGATCTTACTGAGCTGACCCCGGCCAATGCGACGGTGCTTGAAACGGCCCAGGCCGATGGAATTTACCAACTTTTGACGGAACGCCTGGCAAAACTATAGGGCATGACAAAACCGTCCCTGCCCCCCTTGATAGGATAGACTCACCGGCCACCGAGGCTAGGCATGAGCTACACCACCGAACAACTGCTAGATTTTCTCGATCAAGAACTGCGAGCAACCTGGAAGGGCGAACGGGTGGTGCTGTCCTCCGCCGATCGCTTAAACCACCCGGTCATCGCCAAAGCCCTTGGCACCGATAAGCTCAGCAAGGTCTTTGCGATCCAAGACTTTCGAGCCCAAATCCATGCCTACCAACGGCAACATCATGTGTCGGGGTTAGTTTGGCATACCTGCCAGTTCCAAGGACGCAGCATTCGCTTTCCCGAACTGCACCCTCAGCTTGCCGCCATTCCCCAGGATAAGCTAGCGCTGACCGCCGCCAAGTCCGCCTTGCTCAATTTCTGGCGGATCGCCATCCCTAACCTGAGGCTGTGGCTAGCGGGCAGCCCACCTCAGCCCACCAGCCTAGACCACGTAGAAACCCTGATTGCGGCCAGCGAATGGGCCGAACTAGCGGCCACCCGCACCGAACTCTATCTCAGCCTGTGCTGGGGCGACCCCCAAGACTGCCACTGCGACTGGGCCAAACCGGAATCGGGCTGTGAAAGAATTATCGCCACCGCCGGGGAACCCAGCGGCATCAAGGTATAGTTTGAAGCAGGTTATTTTCGATCGATGTGGGAGATACAGCATGACCCTGGCGGTTGGCGTCATTGAAACTCAGACCTTTCCAGCGGTATTAGCGGCCGCCGATGCCATGGTCAAGGCCGGCCGGGTGACACTGACCAAGTACGAGCGGGCGGAGAGTGGGCGCCAATTTGTAGCCGTGCGCGGCCCAGTGGCTGAGGTCAAACGGGCCGTAGAAGCCGGGTTGGTGGCCGCCAAGGCCTGCCCGGGCTACGCTGAGGTGATGACCCATGTGATTATCCCCAATCCGGAAGAAAACATCGACGCGGTTCTGCCCATCGAGTTTTCCCCGCAGTCCGAGCCCTTTCGAGTGTAGTGCCGGTGCCATAGGCAGGGCTGTGCAGCTTCAGATCTCCAAGGCCGCTGGGGCCATCGGTTGTGGTCGCCGACACCGGCCCCCCTATCCGCCAGGGGCTAAGGTCCCTAGAACTGCTCAAAGGCGGCCAGGGCCTCCCCGGTCACCCGGCAAAGTTGCCATTCCGGTTTCAGTTCTGCCCCCATCCGCTGGTAGAACTCAATGGCTGGGCTATTCCAGTCCAGCACGCTCCACTCAAACCGGCCACAACCGCGGGCTAGGGCCAACTTACCCAAGTGCACCAGCAAGGCCTGGCCAATCCCCCGCCGGCGATAGGCTGGTAAGACAAATAAATCCTCTAGATAGAGGCCCGGCCGCATTAGAAAAGTGGAAAAGTTAAAGAAATAGAGGGCCATGCCCGCAGCCGTACCCTCTACCTCTGCGATAACCGCCTCCGCATAGGGGCGATCGCTGAACAGAAACCGCTCTAGATCCTCGGCGCTACCGGTCACCTCATGGGATAGGCGCTCGTACTCCGCCAGCGCTTGAATCAGCCGCATTAAAACGGGCACATCCCCTGGGGTGGCGGGGCGTAGGGTGACGGCGAGGGCTTCAGATTGGGATGGCATAGAACCAGGCCTAGAAAGGGAACCCTTCTATCCTAGAATGCCACCCCTGACCCCTCCTAGGGGCCAGGTCAACTCCTGGGCTGCGACCCTGCCCCCCTAGGCCCCTTCAATCACTTCGACCGACTGGGCAAAGGGTTCACCTTCAAAGGGTTGCATCCCAGTAGCGGGATAGTTGTCGTCACTGGGCCCAAAAATTCTCGCAATGGGATCCACAAAGTACTGGGTCAACCCATCCAGGAAGTAGCCAAAAACAGAAAGTTTGACGTTTTTCATGGCTGTCACCTCTAAGGCCTAAAGAAACAGGCGGTCAGGATATCGCTAACTAGATTAAAAACCTCCGTAGCACCGTCCCCTAGCTGAGGTCCCTACTAGAAGCCTTTCAGGCCCTAGGTCACTCACCGTGGGGGCACCATCAACCGATTAAGACCGTTACCCCAGCCTTAACCTGACTCCTCAATACCTGTGCTGGAAAAACTGCCGCTATTTAGAGGGTGGTTTCCAACCTAGCGTCCAGGGATGCATCGGTCATTTTCCTTGACACCTTTATCCTAGGGGATGTCCAGGCTGTCCCTAGGGCCCCGGAGATGATTCTTTACAGCGATTGCCAGAGTTTTCCGCAATCTAGGGGCGCTCTCGTGAAGTTATGGCTTGGCTAAGGTTGAGTCTGCCCAGGCTCTCTGATTCACCTCAGGGAGCCTGGCCCCCAGTCCCCGCTCACCCCCCAAAAGGGCTTGCCTGGCAAGCTTTTGAGCCAATTGGGCCAAAGTCTAGAGCTACCTAGGCCATAAAAGTCGGCAGATTCCTATAGAAACGATTTATAAAAGTTTAAGTTCTTAACGATAATTTTCATCTTCCTTAAGCCTTCCACAGGTTTTTCCCCAGTTACAGCCAGGTTTTCCACAGAGTTGCACGACACCACAGGGCTTTGTCCCCATCTGGGGAAATTGGCAATTCACAGGGGCTCCCTCAACAAAGGGTAATGACCGTTACACCTGGCCTGGAGGCCAATCGCCGAAACCCTTGAAAGTTCGTTAGCACCTATTTTGAGTTAGCTGAATAGTAGGGTCTTGGCAAGATTGACATCCCCAGGAACTCTAGTGAGAATAATGCGACCAGCAAATGCAGCCCTTCGTTGGCTCTCACCTGGGTGCCCTAAACCTCCTATTCACAGAGGTTTAGACCCATTGAGTGAGCTAGGCGGGGCAAGTTTCTGGTGCTTAGGTTTTGCAGTTTAGGACATGAAGACGATGAGTGAGCGAGCCCCCGTAACCTTGGCCCCCCGAATCAGCTTGAACGTAGAAATTCCCGAAGAACTTTTTAAGGCGATGGAGGATTATGTGGAAACCCATCCTGCCTGGAGCCAACACCGGGTATTTTGTGCGGCCCTATCTTTGTTTTTGATGCAAAATGGCATCAGCGATCGCCGCATCAACCGCCTTTACCTCGAAGCCGTATTTGACTACGCGGCCTAGGCCCTACCATCAGGGTTGCATGACCAAACACCAGGCCACTGGCGGTCCCCTCTGGAGAAGCTGAGCCTTGTTATGCCATCGACCATAACTTTTAGTGCTGGGGCACCCCAATCATCCAGAAGGGCAGTAGACTAAGGCCCAGATCGGTCCGTACGCGCGGGGTACCCTCCTGACCTAACTCTTAAGTATGGCCAACCACTATGGACTTTGATACGGCTCGCC
>DVEE01000460.1 GCA_015295885.1 Leptolyngbyaceae cyanobacterium M65_K2018_010 | reverse complement strand
GGCGGGTGCGGTTCATTGGCTTTTCTACCCATGCCCCCACCAGGGTGATTCAGCAAGCCATTGCCTCCGACCAATTTGATTACGTCAACCTGCACTGGTACTACATTAACCAGGACAACTGGGCTGCGATCGAAACGGCCCAGCGCCACGATCTAGGGGTGTTTATCATTAGTCCCTCCGATAAGGGGGGCCATCTTTACGATCCTTCCCCCACCCTGGTTAACCTGTGTGCCCCCCTCAGCCCCCTGGTATTTAATAACCTGTTTTGCCTCAGCCATCCCCACATTCATACCCTGAGCATTGGCGCCGCTCGCCCCAGCGACTTTGACGAACACCTGAAAACTTTGCCCCTACTGGATGCCGCTGATATGCATCTAAAGCCCGTGCTAGCCCGGCTCCACGATCAGGCCAGAAAAGTTCTGGGTGACGAATGGCTGCGGACCTGGCGGATAGGCTTGCCCTCCCCCGAAGAGACTCCGGGCAACATTAATATCCCCATCATTCTCTGGCTGCGAAACCTGTTGCTAGCCTTTGATATGGAAGCCTATGCAAAGGCCCGCTACAATCTGCTGGGCAACGGTGGCCACTGGTTTCCAGGGCAAAAGGCAGACCAGGTCAGCAATCTCGACTTAGCCCATTGTCTGCGCCGTAGTCCCCACGCAGAGAAAATCCCCCAACTCCTGGCTGAAACCCACGCCCGGCTAGCCGGGCAAGCGGTGGCGAGGCTGTCTCGGGCCTAGGCTTCCTCGCTCTATCTCTGCCCAGATATAGCCCATGCCCCCCAGAGGGTAGCACATTTCGATTCTCCCTAGGCCAACAACGCAACCAGGTGCAGGATCCTTTTTCTCATCCCCCTATCCCGCCATGTCATTTAATGGATAGTTAAGCCTGGATTTCTCACCACAATTTTCGCAAAAGGGCTGTAAGCCCTGCTATATCTATTTTCCGGCGATTACCCTCAAGAAACAGTCAGTCATTTTGCCCAATTAGCCAAAAGTTTTGTGCTCAAGGGATTCTAGGCCATTTTTAGGTTGGCTTGTGAGAAATCCGGGTCTATCAGTACTTTGAAGTTCCCCGGAATGTTTACGAGGAGTTAATGGCATCCGATTCCAAAGGCAGTTACATGCGTAAGCTGTTACGCATTTAGATTACATGCCTCCTCCCGAAAGGTTCTTGCGGTCAATGCCTTTCATTGATTAGCTAGTGCAGTTTAGATGACTAACAGCTTAGCTTTGTGATTGACTGTTATCCCTACCAGCAATTGCGCAAGCGCCGGTAATGGCAACGTCATTCCAACGCATTATCTCCACTTGGGGCAAACCGACAACAGCAAGTCCAAATGCTGGCCTAAAAGCTCAAGTTCAAGCTCCATTAACCCTTCAGTCATACCCACCATACAATGGAGGCATTAACCCCTGCTGTATCCCTATGCCCACCGCTGTCACCGAGGCTATCAAATCCCTCAACCAGGCCGAGTCCCTGTTTGGCCTCCAGCGTGCCATAGCACCCGATTTTTTCCCGGAGTGGCAGCGCCACCTACCCGCCCTCACCCCCGGCGAAGAAGCCACCCTGGATCGCATCAAAACCAGTTACCTCTATAACAGCGCCGACGGCCCCCTGAGCGAGAGCACCATCAACCTGCTGCTGGTATCTCCCCTGCTTTACCTCAGTGGCCTCTGCGACCCACCCTTTAAGTTGCGGGGAGAAGTTCCCGTCGAAATTCAGGTCGAAGACGCCGGGCAAGTCTTGAGCGGTCGGATCGATGCCCTGGTATTGCACGACCGCTTCTGGCTTGTACTCGCCGAATCGAAACAGGCCAGGCTCTCCTTTTCCATGGCCATTCCTCAAGCCTTGACCTACCTGATGGGTAGCCCTAATCAGACAGATCCCCTGTTTGGAGTCGTCACCAATGGCGATGGTTTCCTCTTCCTCAAACTGGTCAAACAGCCCCAGCCTATCTATGCCCTGTCCGATGATTTCTCTCTCTTTCGGCAGTCCCAGAACGAACTATATCCGGTGCTCAAGATTTTTAAGCGGATTGGGCAGCTTGTCGGTCATCCTTAACGAGCTTCAAGAGGATTGGAATGGATCATGGGATTTTTTTTAGTATCGTCCGGTCCACTCCCACTAGGGCCAGATGGGAGCGAGTGTGTCGCTTCTTCTGGCCTGAGTAGTCTTCCCGTTGCTGGTCGTTGTCTTTAGCTCGTTGCACAGGTCGCTCGGTGACGTCAATGATGACCCGCTCTAGATCCAGCATCTGGCTACCGTCTCAACACCTCTATCGGTATAGCTAATTTCCCTCTGTTTCACAACGGGTCTATCGGATAGGGATAAACGGGTAGTGGGCATGGATAGTGACAACCACCCGCAGCCTTTACAATCGCCGCAGCAGGTTGACCCCGTGGGTATCTGTGCCACAGGTGGTAAGCAAACCATAGCGCTGAGCTAAGCCCTCGACCTCTGGGGTATGACGAGGGCAGGGCTGCCACTCTTCGGGATTATTGTAGGCATAGTAGGTTTCTACCCCATCCATGCCCAGTTCCGCTCCGCTGGCCACCAACTCTTCGGTAGACAAACGATAACGGGCGGGATGGGCTAACACGGCTAACCCCCCGGCGGCTTGAATCGCTTGAATCACGCTTTCGGCCGATCGCAGTTCTGCTTTGGGAGCAACCCCCTTGAGGTAGGGAGCTATAGCCCCATGATTAGGCGCAAACCCATACCCCAAAATATGGACTTCGATCCCCGCTAATACTGCAGTTATTTCTACCCCAGTAAATAGCCTGGGTCTACTTCCCCCCAGAACATCATCGGTGCGTCGTTGCCCCAGGGGGGTTGGGTGCCGCCAGCGCCAGTCCTCTAGCCAGGAGTTAGCCTGTTTAAAGCCTTCAATACTGTGGTGATCGGTAATGGCAAACGCTTGCAAACCAATAGCTATCACCTGTTCCATCAAGGCAGCTGGCGTCAACTTGCCGTCGGAACACACCGTATGCATATGAAAATTAAAGGTGTGGGGGCAACTGGCCCCATCGACAGTGTTAAAAACTTGCTTCAGTATCTGAGCATCGCCCGTCAACCTATGCTGATTTAAGGAGGTGAGGCTTGATGCAACAACCATGAGTCCTTGAGTGCAACGGACTAACTGAAATTAATATAACGCTAATATTAAGATTATAAAAAATTCGGCCTTAAAGTGTTCGGCATGAACTGGATTGCCATCTAGAGCCAGACCACAAAATCATTGCACTACGCTGACTAGATTCACTGGAATTGCGGTTTCGTTGCGATCGCAGCCCAGGAAGGTCGCGGGTACAACTCGGTGAGGATGAAGTTAAAGCTGGGCGGCCCCGGGGACCGCCAGGGATTCCCAGGGGTCTACCCAAACGCTTAGAATGCTAATTCTCAGGAGATAGGTGGAGTCCAGGGGGTGTGAACCGCTGGGCCTCAATTATTCCCCAACCCCATTCCCCAAACCCATTCTCCAAACCCATTCTCCAAACATTGACGTCCGGCAGATTGACTACCGCCCCCCGAAAATCGTTGCTCGAGCAAGGACGTTGAGCGAGGCTCGCATGGAACCTTTTGATCCTCAGTGTTGCCACCCTCAGACCATCCCAAGCCACCCCTACCTAGGCAAGATTGGGCAAAATCCGCCGGTCCCAGGTTTGGACCCGGTCAGGCGAGCTAGCCAATATCTTCGCCTAGTCCGCCAATTGGCCCCGCAGTCGGACTGGATTGTGATGGCGAACCCCGAGGATCAATTTTTGGCCGTTTTGACCTGGATGGGTTGGCATATCCACCAGCTTAACCAGCATCTGAGTAGCATTTTGGCGGATTTGATGACCTGCCTACCGGCTCAGGCCCATCCTGACGTCGCCATTTTTGCGGCCCCCATTGCTCCCCGGGTTGGAGTAGATGGGTTTTGCAATTTGCACCGGCAACCCATTGCCCTAGTGATTGATCCAAGCCGAGTCATACCGGCGGACTGGCCCCATTTAGTAGCCCATGAACTGGCCCATGCGATCGCCGGCACGACCGGCCATGGGGCAGAGTTCCATAGCGCTTTATCTCACCTCTGCCTGGCCCAGGATTTGCCCATGCCCCCGACGGCCAGGGCCGCTAGGGATTGGTTGAGGTACTGGCCGCCCTGCCGCCCTAACCCCCAGGTGGATCAATTTTGGCTGGGTCATGGGGCCTGCTATGGGCCGAATCCGTGATCAGCCGCCAGGGTATTCCCGCGGAATGGGAGAATAGCGATGATCTCCTATCGCAATCGACTATGAAACGACTGTTTGCCCTCCTAGGAATGGCGGCTCTGCTTTGGTGGCTGGGGTGCAACCCAGCGATGGCGGCAATTCCCGAAGATGTTCAGAAGTTGCTAGAGACCAACGAATGCCCGGTTTGCATTTTGAATGAAGCCAACCTGAGGGACCGCGATCTGCATGGCGCCAACCTGAAAATTGCCGTCCTGCTCAAGGCTGACCTAGTCGGGGCCGACCTGGGTGAAGCCAACCTGATGCTCAGCGACCTGGAACAAGCCGATCTAACCAACGCCTCCTTAGCACAGGCCCGCCTGAATGGCGCTAACCTGCTGAACGCAAACCTGTCAGGGGCCGACCTGTCGGGGGCCGAAATGACCCAAGCCAACCTGGACAATGCCGATCTGTCGGGGGCTAACCTGGAGGGAGCCGTGCTGTTGAGCGTCACCTTGGGCACCGCTAACCTTCAGAATGCCAACCTCAAGGGCGCCAACCTGCGAGGGGTGAACCGCAGCCAGGTGATCTTCTGCCACACCACAATGCCCGATGGGGCGATAGAAAACCGCAATTGCCCCAATTAGGTTGACCGTTTAGGCCGCGCCTAAGGCTAGTACATGAAGGCAGAAGGCAGAAGGATGTAGGGCTTTAGCCCGTGCGCAGCAGGCAGAAAGGAAATCCCCTTTTACTAAGGCTTTTCAGCCACAAAAATAGTAGCCCCATTTCCGCCGCAAGGTACTAGTTCATCGCTGGGGACTCTTGACCGTAGGCTTGCCAGGCCAAATCTACCAGGCCATTAACAATGGCGGCGGCGACCACAGCACTGCCCTTGCGGCCCTCAATCCGCACATGGGGAATCAGGGTTTCCTGCAGGCGGTTTTTTAGCGTCGCGGTATCCAGAAAGCCGGCCGGAGTGGCCACCACCAAAGCCGGCCGCGCCGCCTGCGCCTCAATCATGGCGACCAGGGTAGCCAGGGCCACTTCAGAGTCTCCAATCACAAAGATCCCCTCGGGGTATCGCTGGGCCAGGGTTTCGATTCCCCAAGCAGTTTGGCTTTTGCCCTTTTGGGGACGAGTCAGTGCATCCATGCCACAGTAAACCGGGTTGGCAAAGGTGGCCTGAATAGCAGGGGTAATGCCCACCTGCACCATAGGCACATCCACCACAATCGTGGTGCGAGCCGCCAGGGCGGCAGCGCCAGACTGCAGCGCCTGCTCCGAAAAGTGGATCAAGTTAGCATAGTCAAAATCCGCCGTCGCATAGATAACCCGACGCAGGATTTCGTACTCGGCGGGGGAAAAGCTATGGTCGCCAATTTCAGTGTCAATCACCCTCAGGCTCTCAGCATCGGTCACATGCCATTCCATAGCAGGCCAGGAAATAGGTTCAAATTTATGGGCCCAGTGTAGCCAGGTCTTTACCGCAACGCAATAGGAAGCGATCTGGCTGTGGGCCAGGCCAAGGCCTACCCCGGTGGTTTAGGTAAATCGCCGCCATCCCCTCGGAGACTGTCAGCTAAGCCCAGGGGCAATCCCCTCCACGGCTACAATGGAGCTTGGGGTGTTCCTCCCTCCAACGGTGGCTGGGCGGAGGCTAGGATCTTCGCTGCAGGGGAGTGCCTGCCTGCTAACCGGGCCTCGGGGCAAGGGGGGAGCCTCTAACCCTAGCTTTATCCCTAATATCCATGGGGCCTAGGGAATCTCCCCTGGGCCATGGCTGCGTTGGACTCTTATGGCTCATACCTTTTTATTTCGGTTTTTGCAACACAGCTGGGCCAAGGCTCTTGGAACCGAAGCGCCTAGTTGCCCCTCAACTTCCCCAGAGCCGCCGGTTCCTACCCTGTCTCGGCGACAGATCTTGCGCTGTTCCGCCCTGGCAGCTGGAATAACCGTGGTGAGCTCTAGTCCCGCCGGTGAATGGGCGAGCCGCCTGGCTAGCCGTTCTCAAACCGCTCGTATCGCCATTGTGGGGGGCGGTTTGGCGGGGCTAAACGCCGCTTATCAACTGCAGAAAGTGGGCCTCCCTGCGACCCTTTATGAAGCCAAAGCTAGGGTAGGGGGGCGGATTCAGTCGCGCCCCGGCCTGGTCATGCCCGGGTTGGTGAATGACCTGGGTGCCGCCTTTATCAACTCCGACCACTACGATGTCCTTAGCCTGGTTCAAGAATTGGGGCTAGAGTTGTTCGATCGGCGTTGCCTCACCGAGACCTCCCCGCTGCCTGAGATGGCTTTTTTCTTTGCTGGTCGCCGCATTGATCCGGCAGAACTGGCGTTTACTCTGGCGCCCTTGGCGACTCAGGTCGCCCACGACCAACAGCGACTGGCAGAGAATTTTGACCGTTACGCGCCTCGCTTAGATGCCCTCTCCGTGGCCGATTACCTGGATTTACACGGGCAGAAAATGCGTCAGGGCTACGGGCGATCGCTGATTGAGGCCTCCATTCGGACTGAATACGGGGTCGAGGCCGATCAAGCTTCGGCCCTACAACTGCTCTACAACCTACCGCAGGTCCGTGGTCAGCGGGTAGACCCGTTGGCCGCCGATGAGCTCTTCACCGTCAAGGGGGGCAGTGGCTTGATTCCCCAAAGGCTGGCGGCCCACCTGGGAGATGGGGTGCAGACCGGTTGGCGATTACAGGCGGTGACCCAGGTGGGCGAGGGCTTCCAGCTGAGATTTACCCAGGGCAGCGTAGCGGCGGATTACGTCATTTTAGCCCTGCCCTTTCCGGCACTGCGGCGGATCGATCTTCAGGTGCCCTTGCCCGATGGCCTGCGCCAGTTCATTCAGGAGGGTGGTCCAGGTCGCAATGAGAAACTCTTCGCCGGCTTTAGTCAGCGCCCTTGGCTGGGGGCTAACGGTTTTACCGGCGCGGCCTGGAGCGATATGGGCTATAGCGGCCTGTGGGAAGACACCCAGCGCCAACCGGAATACCCCCAGGGAGTGCTAACCTTCTTTTTAGGCGGGAATGAGGTGCCAGCCGCAGACGGTGGGATTCAGACCCAGGGGCAAGGGTTTGTCGATCAACTGGGCATTTACCTACCCGACCTTGGCGCCAGCGTGACCCATCGCTACGCTCGCACGGCCTGGGGCCAGGATCCCGATTTTGGCGGTAGTTATACCAACTTTAGGCCTGGTCAATACACTCGCTTCCGGGATTTTCTCTACGCAGAGGCCACTCCTCCCGGCCAGGGGCGGGGAGCGCAGGTGGGCAACCTGCTGTTTGCTGGAGAACAGTTTAGCGAGGCCTACTACGGCTACATGAACGGCGCGGCCCAAACCGGTCGCCTGGCCGCCGCCGCCCTCACCCAACGGCTGCTGGCCACCTAGTATCGCAAAGCCAAAGGAAGCAGGATGTAGGGCTTTGCCCTGTACAGCAGGATATAGGGGCATCCCTATCAATTGGGGCTTTCCAGACGCGCGATCCGTAGTCTATTTCTGCCTTTAAGTACTAGGCCCTCCAGAGGTTAGACCAGGGGAACTGGGGCAACCGCTGAGTCACCCCGTAGGATGGAGGGAGTCCTGCCACCTTCCTGGTTCTACCGCTATGTCAGCTAGCCTTCATCCCTCGGCCTGGGTTCTACGCGATCGCACCTTAACCTGGGGCCGTCGCACGTATCTGATGGGAATTTTGAACGTCACCCCCGACAGTTTTAGCGATGGCGGCCAGTTTAATACCCTAGACCGGGCCCTAGCCCAGGCCCGTCACCTCATCCACCATGGCACCGATATCCTAGACATTGGTGGGCAATCCAGCCGCCCTGGCGCCGAGTGGATTGCCGAGCAGGAGGAATTAGACCGGGTGATTCCGGTGATTGAGGCGATCCGGGCCGATCCTGACAAAGCCCTGCGGGGGGCCATTCTGTCCGTAGACACCACCCGGGCCACCGTCGCACGGGCCGCTGTCCGGGCCGGAGCCGATCTGATCAACGACATTTCCGGTGGCACCTACGATGGCGCCATGCTATCCACCGTGGCCGATTTAGGGGTGCCCGTGGTGCTGATGCATCTACGGGGAACCCCCACCACCATGCAGCAACTCACCGATTATCAGGATTTAATCGGCGAGATCCGGGGCTTCCTGCAGCGTCAGATCGAAGCGGCGCTGGCGGTCGGGGTCGAGCCAGGCCACATTGCCATCGATCCAGGCCTAGGCTTTGCCAAAACCTACACCCAAAACCTGGAGATTTTAAGAAACCTGGATCAATTCCGCGACCTCGGCGGCCCGCTGTTGGTGGGCCCCTCTCGCAAGAGCTTCATTGGCTGGATTCTCGACCAGCCCGATCCCCAGCAGCGGATTTGGGGGACGGCCGCGGCCTGCTGTGCCGCCATTGCCGCTGGCGCTGATATTCTGCGCGTCCATGACGGGGCCGAGATGTATGACGTCTGCCGAGTGGCCGATGCGATTTGGCGGTCGTCTCCCAGCCAGTAACCTCACCCAGCCCCGTCGGCAGATAACGTTCTGCTGCAGGCCCAAGTAAAGCTTGACCCAGAGGCGTAAAATACTGAGGGTGATTTGCCCCCTTGCCCAGCTCAGGCAAGGTTCTACGCTGTTTTGAGAGATTACAAGCCATGATGATGGGACGGTTTAGACCCCTTTTAGCCCTGGTGCTGGCGATCGTTGCCAGCGGCCTAGTCGCCTGCGGTGGCCCCGCCGCTAAAATCCCCACCACCTACACCCCCACAATTCTGCAACAGGTGGAGCTTTACTCCCCTGCCGTGGCCGAATTGCGCGATCGCTTCCCAGAATTGCAAAGCTATATCCAAAAGCAGGACTGGGTCAATGTCCAGAGCTTCATCCACGGTCCCATGGGCGAGTTGCGGGCCCGGGTGAATCGCCTGGCGGCCACCCTGCTGCCCCAGGATAGGGGCCCAGCCCAGGCGCGGGCTAAGGAACTCTACGTCCATCTAGAGCGATTAGATGAGGCCGCGGCCAATGGCCAACAGGTCATTGCCGGGCAGGAATACCGCAATGCCCTGGATGACTTTGATAGCTTCCTCAGTCTGGTACCCACTTTCCAGTAGGCCAAGTCCTTGCAGCGAGTAGTGATTGTAGGCTGTGGGGTGGTGGGGGCAACCCTCGCCTACGAGCTCAGCCGATGTTCGGAATTTCAAGTGACCGTCGTTGATGCTAGCACCCCGGCTAGCGGATCCACTGGGGCGGCCCTAGGGGTGTTGATGGCGGTCATCAGTCAGCGGGGGCAAGGCCGCAGTTGGCGCTTGCGCGAGCAGAGTTTACGGCGCTACCAGACCCTGCTTCCTGAACTGGAGGAAATCACGGGGCAACCCATTCCGCGCAATAGCCAGGGCATTTTGAGCCTTTGCTTTGCCGCCGAGGAGGTACCCCGCTGGCAATCGCTCCAGGCCATTCGCCAACAACAGGGTTACCTGCTAGAGTTGTGGTCCCCTGCCCAGGTCTCCCAGCGTTGTCCCCACCTAAACTCGACGGCGGTGGCCCTGGGCATTTACTCACCGGCTGACCTGCAGGTGCAGCCCCGGCCCTTAACCGAGGCCCTGGTGGCCGCCGCCACGCGCCAGGGGGTCAGCTTCTATTTTGAAGAACCCGTCCAAGCGCTGATAGGCCCTGGGCCCCAAACCTCGGCATCGGGCTACTGTAGGGCAGTGAATACCGCCGCTCGCAGCCTCCCCGCCGATTGGGTCGTGATCACCGCGGGTCTGGGTTCCCTACCCTTGACCCAAGCCCTGGGTCAGCCCATCGCCCTAGGCCCAGTGTTGGGCCAGGCGGTCAGGCTACACCTGGATCACCCCCTGGGGGATGCCCAGTTTCAGCCCGTGGTCAATGGCCACGATATCCACCTGGTCCCCCTGGGGGGAGGGGACTACTGGGTGGGAGCCACAGTGGAGTTTCCAGCCACTGTCGCCGCTACCAGCGGTGCCGAACTCCGCCCCGCCGCCGACCGCCTGCAAGAGGTTCTGGCCGGGGCCCTGGCCTACTGCCCCAGCCTAGCCCAGGGCACCATTGTCGATCGTTGGTTTGGCCTGCGCCCCCGGCCCCAGGGGCAGGCCGCACCGGTTATTCAACCCCTGGCCGGCTACCGCAACCTCTGGGTAGCCACCGGGCACTACCGCAATGGCGTGTTGCTAGCCCCAGCCACCGCCATCGCCGTGCGGGATCAGTTATTGAGCCAGCTGCCTGGATGATGGGGGACCTAAGACCGCTCAAGCGCTCTGAGCAGTAGGCGTCTTCACCGGGGTCTACGGCCCACGCGGCCGTTCCGGTCCAGGCCGGTGAGGGGGGATTGCCCCTCAAAAGCCAAGCTCAACTCCTACAATTGAAGCATTATCCACGCCAGCCCTTCGCTGAGGTATTCCGATTCCATGACCAATGCTGCTGCCCCGCCGTCAGCCGAAATTGCCAAAGCCGTCGAGCAACGGCGGAATTTTGCGATTATTTCCCACCCCGATGCCGGTAAAACCACCCTCACCGAAAAACTCCTGCTCTACGGCGGTGCCATTCAGGAAGCGGGGGCCGTGAAGGCTAAGCGGGCTCAGCGGAGTGCCACCTCCGACTGGATGGAGTTAGAGCAACAGCGGGGCATCTCCATTACCTCTACGGTGTTGCAGTTTGCCTACGGTGGCTACACCCTAAATCTGCTCGATACTCCCGGCCACCAGGACTTTAGCGAAGATACCTATCGCACCCTGGCCGCCGCTGATAATGCCGTGATGCTAGAGGATGCCGCGAAGGGGCTGGAGCCTCAAACCCTGAAGTTGTTTGAGGTTTGTCGGCTGCGATCGCTGCCCATCTTCACTTTTTTCAACAAGCTAGATCGACCGGCCCGTGAGCCCCTAGAACTGTTGGATGAAATTGAGCAGCGTCTGGGCCTGCAAACCTATGCGGTTAACTGGCCCATCGGCATGGGCGATCGCTTTAAGGGAGTGTTTGACCGCCGCCAGCGCCAGATCCATCTGTTTGAGCGCACCGCCCATGGCAGTCGCGCCGCCAAGGACACCATCATAGCCTTGGGAGATCCCCGCCTTGAGGACCTACTGGAGCCAGATCTCTACTATCAGTTCAAAGAAGAACTAGAGGTCATCGAAGAATTGGGCCCAGCCTTAGACCTAGAGGCTGTCCATGGCGGCCACATGACCCCCGTCTTTTTTGGCAGTGCCATGACTAACTTTGGTGTCCAACTGTTTCTGGATGCCTTTTTGGATTACGCCCTCCAGCCCTCCCCCCGCACCAGCAGCCTCGGCGAAGTCCCCCCCACCCGGCCTGACTTTTCTGGCTTTGTGTTCAAGCTCCAGGCCAACATGGACCCTAAACACCGGGATCGGGTGGCCTTTGTGCGGGTCTGCTCCGGTAAATTTGAAAAGGACATGGTCGTCAACCACGCCCGTTCCGGCAAAACCGTGCGGCTCTCTCACCCTCAAAAACTTTTCGCCCAGGGTCGGGAATCCCTGGAAGAAGCCTTTCCAGGAGATGTGATTGGCCTCAACAATCCGGGGGTCTTTGCCATTGGCGACACCATTTACCAGGGTCAGCGGCTGGAGTACGAGGGCATTCCCTGCTTTTCTCCAGAAATTTTTGCCTACCTCAAGAACCCTAACCCTTCAAAGTATAAGCAGTTTCAGAAGGGAGTCTTAGAACTGCGTGAAGAAGGGGCGGTGCAAATCATGTTTTCCGCCGATGAATCTAAACGGGACCCGATCCTGGCGGCGGTGGGCCAACTGCAGTTTGAAGTGGTGCAGTTTCGCCTCCAAAACGAGTACAACGTCGAAACTAATCTGGAAGTTCTCCCCTTTTCCGTCGCCCGCTGGGTGGAGGGGGGCTGGCCAGCCCTGGAAAAAGCAGGTCGCCTTTTTAACACGGTGGTGGTCAAAGACAGTTGGAATCGCCCTGTGCTGCTCTTCCGTAACGAGTGGAACTGCCAGCAAATTGCCGC
The DNA here is from genome assembly GCA_015295885.1 of Leptolyngbyaceae cyanobacterium M65_K2018_010. Lineage (GTDB taxonomy): Bacteria > Cyanobacteriota > Cyanobacteriia > Phormidesmidales > Phormidesmidaceae > Nodosilinea. The sequence continues at coordinate 3,599 of DVEE01000460.1, read as the reverse complement.
CGATCATCCCGAACTCAGGCTCAGTGCCATTGCCCCTGTGGTATCGGGTAAAGAGCCTGAAAAGCCCTAGCCTAGGCAACTTATCCTGAAGCGCCCAGAGCCCTCCCCTAGGCGCGGGCGGTGATCTGGATCAGGGGTTTCCGCCTCAAATATCACCCGTCAATACACGGATACATCACCGATGTTTTATGTGCTATTGATTACCATAAATCAGCACATTGACCCGCAGCTACCATGGCGAATCCTTGTAACAAACCCCTTAAAGCAAATCCCTTTGATACCCTGAGAGATCCAGAAACGGGGGAATGGCGTGTGGTAAAGCCCAGTCCCAGGATCTGAGCTCAGGTCCTGGGACTCCTAATCCATCGAACTCAGCCAGTTCCTACTAATGGGCATGCATGGTTAAGGGCAATCAGCCAGGCTCCTGCCCAAGCCCCTGTCACAGGGCTCGGGGACCAGGCTCTGATCCCAAGGCAGAGCGCTGCCCAGGCGAATAAAGGGCCGTAAAACCAGGCTGGATAGGTGCTCAAGGCATCTCTATGACCCTGACGCCAGCCAGCACCGTTCTCGGATGCCGGTTCGTCAATTGCGGTCCCCTCTATGGGACTATGGGGATTTCCCCGCCAGGTGCTAATCCATTCGGCGGTCAGACGGTTAGGAATTCAGCCCCACCCTATGCGAACCCTGTACCCCCCGATCGAGCCCTTCGCCACCCATACCCTCCAGGTTTCACCGATCCATCGGCTCTACCTTGAGGAGGTGGGCAATCCCCAAGGTCAGCCGGTGGTGTTTCTCCACGGCGGACCAGGCGGTGGCCTGACGCCAGCCTATCGCCAGTTCTTTGACCCCCAGCGTTGGCGGGTCATCTTGTTTGACCAGCGCGGCTGCGGCCAAAGCCAACCCCACGCAGAACTTGAGGGCAACACCACCTGGGACCTGGTGAGTGACATCGAACAGATTCGGACCTATTTGGGCATTGACCGGTGGACGGTGTTTGGCGGCAGTTGGGGCAGCACCCTGGCCCTGGCCTACGCAGAAACCCACCCCGATCGCTGTAATGGACTGATTTTGCGGGGTATCTTCACCCTCCGGCAAAAGGAAATTCGCTGGTTTTACCAATCCGGGGCCAACTATCTCTACCCCGACGCCTGGGAGCATTACTTGGCCCCTATCCCTGAGGCGGAACGGGAGGACCTGGTAGCGGCCTACTACCGCCGCCTCACCAGCCCGGATCTCCAAACCCGCCTCACCGCCGCCCGAGCCTGGGCGGTTTGGGAAGCCACCACCAGTAAGCTAATCCCCGATCCGGACCTAGTGAACTCCTTTGGTGAAGATGAGTTTGCGATCGCCTTTGCCCGTATCGAGTGTCATTACTTCATCCATCGGGGCTTTTTCACCGAGGATGATCACTTACTCCGCCATGTGGATCGGATTCGTCACCTGCCCGGGGTGATTATACAGGGTCGCTACGATGTGGTTTGTCCTGCCACCACCGCCTGGGAACTACACCGGGCCTGGCCCGAAGCCCAACTGGTCCTGGTTCAGACGGCGGGACATTCGGCCATGGAACCGGCGATTACCAGTGCCCTAGTTGAGGCTACGGATAGGTTTGCCGCCATCCTGGATACCACGGCCAAGGTCTGAACGTAATAAGTTGTAAATGGTGCAAAGCCCCAAGTAACCCTAACGTTACATTAAGGTTGTAAGGAAAGCTGTCCCCCTAGGTGGGAACTTTCTTTGTGGGGCTTACGCCTTTCACCCCAGCCATCGCCGAGTAACAACAACAACGACCATGCTTCAGGATGCTAGAGCGATTCGGTATTACCAGCGCATTACCGATGCTTTTGTTGACCAGTGGAACCGGGGCTATCGCACCAGCGACCTGCGCCTCTACCTAGAGGGCTACTTAGCTGCCCTGCGTCATGCCGATGCCCTGGAGCCTTACCTGATCCACCGCTTGGAGGAAGACACCCTGCGATATCTGAGTGATCCCTCGAATTTTGCGGTGCCCCAATCGGAGCCAGAAATTTACTAGTTTACCTGGCTGGCCGTTCCCACCTCTCCTGGCCAACGCCAAAGGCCAGGCCCAATCCCTGGTGTTGATGAGGGTATTAATCAGCCTTAAGTGACTTAGGGTCTTGTTGGCCAAAGTAGGCCTCTAGCACCTGCAACACCATGGGAGCAGCCACTTTCCCCCCACCCCCGCCGGAGTGCTCGGCAAAGGCTACTACGACCACCTCGGGTTTATCCAGGGGGGCATAGGCCCCAAACCAGGCATGGGATTTGCCGGGAGGTGCTTCGGCAGTGCCAGTTTTGCCCGCAAAGGGGGGCAGGTGGGGAACATTCAGGGCAGAGGCCGTACCACCGGTAATCACCCGTCGCAACCCCTGGTGCAGGATATCCACCGTTTTGTCGCTCAGGTTCAAAGACTCCCGCCAATTACGGGATTCCTCATTGTCCTTCAAAACATGGGGCATAACCCGATAACCGCCATTGGCCGCTACCGCAAACATAACCGCGACCTGTAGGGGAGTGGCTTGCAAGTAGCCTTGGCCAATGGACATATTAATGGAGTCCCCAATCACCCACCCCTCCTTGAGATTCTCCCGTTTCCAGGTATCATCGGGCACCAGTCCAGGACTCTCCTCAGCCCCCAACTCAATGCCGGTTTTGCGCCCGAACCCAAAGCGGCGGGTGGGGCCGCCCAGGCGCATGGCCACCTGGTAAAAAAAGGTGTCGCTACTCCAGGCCATGGCACCGGTAAAGCCCAAAGGCCCAAAACCAGCCCGATTCCAATCGCCAAACTGAATCCCCCCTACCTGAATATAGGGATAGGTGGGCAAAATCGTATCCGGGGAGTATTTACCCGATTCCAGGGCCGCCGCCGTGGTCACAATCTTGAAGGTGCTGGCCGGTGGGAAGGCCTGTAGCGATCGGTTCAAAAACGGGTGGTCGGCGGCCTGAAGCTGCTGCCACTGGGCTTCGGTAAGGCGGGTGGTGAAAATGTTGGGATCGTAGTTGGGCCAACTGGCCATCGCCAAAATAGCCCCGTTATTTGGATCCATAGCAACAATAGAGCCCCGTAGATTGCCCAGGGCAGCCTCCGCCGCCCGCTGGAGATCGGCATCTAGGGTCAGTTGAACATCCTGACCAGAAACAGCGGGTTTATCGCCCAGAATTCTGATAATTCGACCGGCGCTATCCACTTCCACCTGTTGGCCGCCCCAGGTGCCTCTTAGGGTAGACTCAAAGGCTGATTCAGCCCCCATCTGCCCAACCACATCCCCCATGCGATAGCCCTGGTCGCGGCGGGCCGCGAGTTGTTGGTCGGTGAGTTCGCCGGTGTAACCCAGCACATGGGCCGCTAAGTCGCCGTTGGGATAGTTCCGCACCGCTTCTGCCTCGAGGCGAACACCGGGGAGTTCATTGCTGTATTCGGCCAGGGCCGTCGCCTGGGCAGGGCTAATGCCGCGGGCAATGGTCACCGACTCGATGGATTCGTAGCCAGCCTGTTCTAAACGTTTCTGGATTTCTTGCGGTGGTACCTTGAGCACCCGGGCCAACCGATCAATAACCTGGGGCCACTGGTCACGGGGGAG
>DVEE01000016.1 GCA_015295885.1 Leptolyngbyaceae cyanobacterium M65_K2018_010 | reverse complement strand
TTCGTCCCCCCGCCAGTAGGCCCCGGCCACACTTTCTAAATCAAAGGCCTTAGGATTGAGGTCGGCGGTACTGCTAACATGGGGGCCCGCGCACAGATCCCACCACTGATCGCCCAGGTGATAGAGGGTGATGGGATCTTGCAGATCGGCCAAGATTTCTAGTTTGTAGGGTTCCCCCAGGGCGGCGATGCGCCGTTGGGCTTCTTCCCGAGTCACCGTTTCCTGAATCACCGGCAAGCCCTGGTTGATGATTTTGATCATCTCCTTCTTAATCGCTTTCAGGTCCTGCTCGGTAAAGGGCTCTGGGTTATCGAAGTCGTAGTAAAAGCCGTAGTCAATCCAAGGCCCAATGGTGACCTGGGCCTTGGGAAATAACTTCTGCACCGCCATGGCCATGACGTGGGAAAAGGTGTGGCGAATCCGCTTCAGGGACTCGGACTCGCTGGTGCGAGGTAACACCATCGCTGGACTCATCGCTGGACTGGCTGACGGGTTAGACGAATCGGATGGAGCCATGGGGGACTAGGGGAAAACGCGAGGACTCTTCCTCAAGTGTAGCGAGTAATGCCTCATCCTCAAGGTAGACCCTTGGGGGTACGGTAATCCTCCAACTCACCGGAATAGATGGGCGGCGGCGGTAGGTTTACTATATAAGCAGTATCAGGGACTCACCTAGGTTAAACATCCTAGGCTCTAGCACCCGCAGCCAGCGATCATCAGGTTTGGCCTGTGCTAGGAGAGGTCTCCCCCAGGTTGGTTTAGGTTCTATGACGGTCATACTTGACTGTTTTCCGGCTTCTTGTGCTATGCTTCTTTGCTGGTATGCAAGGTTCGCTACAGCACAAGTTTCAAGTCTGTGCCGGGCAACCCACCGAGCAACGTTCTGAAGAGCTTTTAAATAGTGAATATGGTTGAAGCAATTGTCGACTCAGCGGTCGTTCATCCTATGGTGAAATTTCAGCGGCAGGTTGAGTCCTTGGTGAAAAAGTCCAAGGTCATTAAGCCCAGCGACCCGATTTGGAAGATCGCCTTCCTGTTTGGGGATGATTGGGCCCACTGGAAGCAAGAACTACAGGAATTCGACTTTTCTACCCAAGACCCCATCGCCGAGTTACTGGCGGTGCAATCCTGGGAAGAAGAGGACGACGAGTAGGCGCTGTTCCTGCCCTGGGTGAGGAGTGAACGCTCAGGGCATTGCCAACGCGGTTCCCTCTCATCCCACCGGGATGGGAACTGGGGCGCGGTTAATGCAGCGGTTCAGGATCGCGGTTCAGGATTAATGGGGATTTCCGTGGGTTGCGATCGCTTGGTTTCGTAGTATCGGCAAGCCAGGTAGCCGACGCTATAGATGAGGGTGGCGTCGGTGGCAATGCCCACGGCGGCCCCCAGGGCGGGTACCACCTCTAAAAAGCTCAGGCCCGATTTCACCAACCCCGAAGTGGAAGAGGAGAGCAACCAAATGGCCAGTACCTCGCCTCGGCGGTCGCTCTCCTCAGGAGGATAGCCGTAGATAGAGGCAATGCGGTAGATCATATTGGCTTGCAGGGCCGCCACGGCACCGATATCCACCAACGTGAGAGAAACCGCCACCGGCGGGGCCAAGTTGGTGGCCAAACCGACACCAGCGGCCTTCAGAGCGGTATCGGCCATCACCCGTTGAGCTAGGGTTCGGCGATTTTCTTGGGGATAGTTTTGGCGCAGATCATCTACTTCCTGGCGCACGGTTGCCACGTTTACCTGTCCCAGGGCGGCTAGCAGCCATTTGATCCCTGGAATCATCGTCAAGCTTTGCACCAGGGGTAAGCTAGCCATGGGGCTAACCACTTTGCCGATGGTGGCGGTGATCGGTTCCAGCCAGGGTTGCAAGGGAGCGACCAGGGCATTACCGGTGGTGGCGGTGGTTTCATCGATCAGGGCGATCAGGGCTTGCATTACCTGGGTCACAGCCCGCAACCGATCGGGGCCATCTTCGGGACCGGGGGCAGAAGCATTGGATGTCACAGTTTTAACCTCAAGGGCGGCTAGAGCTTACTGAAAAACTGGTCAAGGTTCAGCATAGCAGGGTTTTTGGCCTCGAACAGGGTGGCTAGATGGCTGGGAAAGTGGTGCCCTGGGGCTCAGTTCTGCGGACTCAGTCGGTCAATGTCCTGCCCGGGGTGTCCTGCCCAGGGTGTCCTGCCCAGATAGATCGGGTTAGGGTGGTCATTCTGGCCATGCCCACCTGGCCATCACGCCCAGGACAATACCCTCCACCGCCCAACCGGCGGGTTCAGCCCAATTGCCCCCTGGCGGAAGGGTAAGATCTTTCATTATGTCCAACCTGTTGGCCACTGCACCTAACACTGGAACCGTAGTATCGGTACGGGGAAGTGTGGTGGATGCGCGCTTTCCCCAAAAACTACCGGCCTACCTGAATCGCCTCAATGCCGGGGAAGAAGGGCGTGTGGTGGTAGAAGTGATTGCCCATCTGAGTGAGGCGGTGATCCGCGGCATTGCCCTTACGCCCACCTCTGGCTTAGCCCGGGGTGCGCCCGTGGTAGACCTAGGCTGTCCGTTGCAGGTGCCGGTAGGGCCAGCCTTACTGGGGCGGATGTTCAATGTTTTTGGGGATCCCGTCGATCAGGGTGACCCTCTGGGGGAGGTCGCCTGGCGCTCGATCCACCAGGCAGCGGTGCCCTTGGTACAGCAGTCCACCCAATCGGAGATTTTAGCAACCGGGATCAAAGTTATTGATGTGCTGGCACCCCTGGAACGGGGGGGCAAGAATCCCCAAACGGGGAAAAGGGGTTAGCCCTACCTCAAGCGGGGGTCGAACAGGTGCTGCTGTTCTACCATCGCGCCCTATCGGCCGTGGCCTATGAACCCGCCTGGCAACAGATTTTGCCCCTCGATCGCACCTGGTTGGCTGACCTGGAACAACGGCCCTGGCAGTCCTCGGCTCTGCCCCTGGTCAGTATGGCCTGGGAACCTCTGTTCTCTGCGGTGATTCGCCAATACCTCCTGATTTCTCTCTATCGGGCTACGGTGGAATCTCTAGCCAGTGAGAATGCGGCCCGGCTGACCTCGATGCAGGCCGCCGAAAAAAACATCGAAGACCGCTTGGCAGAGCTGAATGCGGAGTATCGCCAGCAACGTCAAAATGCCATCACCGGCGAACTGCTTGATATCGTCTCTGGGTTTGAAGCCCTCAACCAGGCCTGACTGAGCCAGGGTCACGACCATGACACCGCTGCGCTTTGAGCCTCTGAGCTAGTCGACTCCGTCCCTTGGGCGCAGCCCATGACATGGCCATAGCCCATTGCCACCCCATGACCAAACTAACCCTAGAGCGATATCAAATCTGGCTTTACCTCCTAGCCTTGGCGGTGGGGGCCGGGTGGGGTTGGCACAACCCCCAGGCCGCCAGGGGACTAGAGGCGGGCATTGCGATCGCCCTCAGTCTACTGCTCTACACGACCTTTTGCCAGGTGCCCCTGACTCACCTGCGCCAAGCCTTTGGCCACCGTCGGTTCATGGCAGCGCTGGTGGTCGGTAACTTTGCCCTGGTGCCGCTGGTCGTGTGGGTCTTAGCCACCCTGCTACTGAGCGACCCCAAGCTGCAATTTGGGGTGTTTTTGGTGCTGCTGGTGCCCTGTACCGACTGGTTTTTAACCTTTACCTACCTGGGGCGAGGGAACCTGCCCCTGGCGATTGCCGCCACCCCCCTACTACTGTTACTGCAAAGCCTGTTGCTACCCCTGTACCTGTGGCTGTTTACCAACGGCCAACTGGCCGCTGACATCGACCCGGCCATCTTTGTGGATGCCCTGGTCGGTTTAATTTTGCTGCCGCTAGGGGCCGCGCTCATCACAGAAAAATGGGCCGACTCTGACAGGAAGGGTGAAGCTTGGCTCAAATTCATTGCCTGGCTACCTATACCGTCGCTCAGTCTGGTGTTACTCCTGATTTCTGCCTCCCAGGTGAATGCCCTCCTCGGTCAACCGCTGGCACCCCTGGGCCGTGTGATTCTCATTTTTGGAGCATTTTTAGTCATCAATGGCTACCTAGCCCGCTGGTTAGGGCAGAGACTAGGGCTAGACACCGCCACCAAACGCACCCTGGCCTTTAGCCTGGGCACCCGCAATTCCTTTGTGGTGCTGCCCTTTGCCCTGGCCCTGCCAGAAACCTGGTCGGTGGTGGTGACCATCGTGGTGCTGCAACCGCTGGTGGAATTGACGGGGATGCTGGCCTATCTGTGGTGGATCCCCCAGCACCTATTACCGGGGGCCGATCCGTAAGGTTTGACGGCCCCGGCTCTCTCAGAGGGGGAAGCCGCCACGCTCAGGTCAGAAGACTGAAAACGCCGGGATTTCAATGGCCCGGGAGTTTTTTGAACTGGCCAGGAACTCCCCTATAGATGAAGTCATTGCCCTACTGAAGGGCTGGGTGAACCCTTGGCTCGAAGGCCCTGGTCGCGGCGGCCTTAGGTTCGCGGTAGCGATCGGTCCCTTCGTCTACCAGTCCCGCCCAAGGGATCACACCTGCCCCGCTGACCCCAGGGATAGTTCC
>DVEE01000515.1 GCA_015295885.1 Leptolyngbyaceae cyanobacterium M65_K2018_010 | reverse complement strand
TCAACTAGGCCTGATACCCGACACCTAGAACCTGACATCCTCAGCAACGGGAGTCCTATCTCTTCCAGGCAGTACTAGTACCCTATAGCGGAATAGGGCTACCCTTTATGCAGCTGAAAAGCTTTGATAAAAGGAGATTCCCTTTCTGCCTTTATCCCGCTACCCACGGGCTAAGCCCTACATCCTTCTGCCTTCCTCCTTCTGACTTCTGCTTTCACGTACTAGGGCCACCCTGTTACAAGCAGCGAGGACACAGTATGCTGCATCCTCGCCCCATTTAGGTTCAATTAGCCCTTACCCAGCTAAAGCCCGAGTCTAGAGCTTGAACTTGCCACCCTTGTTAGGATCTGACCAGTCGCAGGAGAACCCTTTGGTTTCCGGTACGAACTGGTTCCAGGGCACCGGATCAACGGGGCCATCGGTAGCCCAGAGGATCTTAAACATGCCGTCATCCATGACTTCCCCAATCCGTACCGTCTTCGACAGGTGATGGTTAGGGTTCATGGTGACCGGGCCTTCGGGGGCAGCCATGCTTTGACCGTAGGCGGCCTTACGCACCTCGGCCAAGTCAAAGGTGCCGGCGGCTTCTACCGCTTGCTTCCACAGGTAAATGGCGATGTAAGCAGCTTCCATGGGGTCGTTGGTAACCCGATCGTCGCCATATTTAGCCTTAAAGTCCGCCACCCACTTTTTGTTTTCGGGGGTATCAACGGTCTGGAAGTAGTTCCAGGAGGCCAGTTGACCGACCAGGAACTCCGGCCCAATCTGACGAACTTCTTCCTCGGCCACACTCACCGACATCACCGGATACTTGTCAGGGGTTAAGCCAGCCCCCTGGAGCTGTTTGAAGAAGGCCACGTTACTATCGCCGTTGAGGCTGTTAAAGATCACCCCGCCGTCGGGCAGAGCGGCCCTAATCTTGGTGATGATGGGGGTAACTTCGGTGTTCCCCAGGGGCAGATAGTCTTCGCCTACGGTTTCACCGCCACTCGCTTTCAGTTGTTCTTTGATGATGGTGTTGGCCGTGCGTGGGAAGACGTAGTCAGACCCCACCAGGAAGAATTTGGTGCCCTTGTTTTCTAACAACCAATCGACCGCTGGTTCGATCTGCTGGTTGGGGGCTGCCCCAGTGTAGAAAATATTCTTGGAGCACACCTGCCCTTCGTACTGGACCGGATACCACAGCATGTGGTCCTTGGCCTCAAAGACAGGTAGTACCGCTTTGCGGCTGGCCGAGGTCCAACAGCCAAAGACTACGGCCACTTGGTCTTGGTCAATTAGCTTTTCAGCCTTTTCAGCAAAGGTGGGCCAGTCCGAGGCACCATCTTCTACCACGGGTTCAATTTGTTTGCCCAGCACCCCTCCGGCTGCATTGATCTCTTCGATGGCCATTTTGTCAGCATCCACCAGGGTGGTTTCGCTGATAGCCATGGTGCCACTGAGGGAGCGGAGAATGCCCACCTTGACGGTTTCGCCACCGCCAGCCGCTGTTTCAGTGCCGGTGCTCCCGGTGCCAGTCGTGGTGGTACCGCCCCCGCATGCCTTAAGCAGCATAGAGGTGCCCAGGGTAGCGGACCCGTACACCAAAAACTTCCGTCGATTAAATCTCGTTACCATTCAACCTCGCTCCTGACTCGACAATTGAGAAAATACGGAAAATACTTAACTTACAAACCTCCAGAGTGGATATTAGGGGTACTGTTCAGCGGCAAATGTAGCCTAGAATACAAAAAACCTCAACTTGTTTGTAACGTTTCTGAGATTTTGGCAACATTGAGAACACACTATTCTGTTTCCCCCCACCTCCTAAGCTGACTTCAGAGCAGGAAGGATCTGCCCCGGGTGGATGGGGTAGCCCGTTGGCGATAACCAGGAAGGTCTATAATGCCGGGGATTTGCCTTCTAGCAGGAGGGTCATCTTGTTGATCAGCCGGGGTAGTTCAATGGGCTTGGTGTCGTACTCATCACAGCCAATGGCCAAAGCCTTTTCCCGATCGCCCTGCATGGCATGGGCCGTTAGGGCAATGATAGGAATTTGAGCGGTTGCAGGATTCGCTTTGAGTGTTTGGGTCGCCTCCCAACCATCCATTACTGGCAAACTCATGTCCATCAACACAATGTCTGGTCGATGGGTCGCCACCATCGACACTCCTTCCAGTCCATCCGCGGCAATTAGCACCTCATAGTCCAACCGGCGCAGACGACGAGAGAGCATATCGCGGTTCATCTCGTTATCTTCCACCAGCAGCACTTTGATTGGGCTAGGGGCCTCAGAAGGGGCAGATTTCCCGTCATGGTCATGGCTACCTTCCAAGCGTAGCCGTTCAACCTCCGCTTGAATTTCTTGAAAATAGGTACTTTGAGTAATCTCAGCTACTTGTCTAGCCAACTTGGCCTGGTCAATTTCGATTTTGAGTTCATCCACTTGACGTTCGAGGGCTAACTCCTTCAGCTTCCGTTGGGTCACATCTTCGACGATGCCCTCGTAGTAGAGCAAGTCGCCACTACTTCCCCGCACCGCCCGCACACTCTCTGATAGCCACATCATGTCACCATCTTTGCGGTAAGCCTGATACTCGTAGCCAGTAATTTGCCCTTCGGCCTCTACCCGCCGGATCAGCTCCTGACGACCTTCGGGATCAACATAGATTTGGTTGCCAATTTCGGTGACCACCGCCATCATTTCGGCGGGCGACTCATAGCCGTGTATCCTGGCCATGGCTGGGTTCACACTCAGAAAGTGGCCAGCGGAGGGGGACTGAAAAATGCCCTCTAAAGCATTTTCAAAAATACTGCGATACTTTTCCTCCGCCAGGCGCAGGGCATCTTCGGCCTGCTTACGCAGGGTGATATCGGCCATGGCACTGAGCACCGTAGCCTCGCCGTTATAGGTCAGGGGTTGAAAGCAGGCGGTGACCCATAGGGAGCTACCATCGGCTCGCTTGCACTGGAGCTCGTAATGTTGAATGGACTGACCTTGCTCTAAGGCCGCCCGCAGGCAATGATAATCAGCCTCGTTCCCAAAAAAGTCTTGAATAGAGCCATTGATCAGAGGTTGATCGGCACAGCCAAAGGTAGTTCTAGCCGCGGCATTGTTATAAAGGACTAATCCATCCTCCCAGCGCCAGGTGAGCACTGGCACCGGGGTAGCCTCGGCAATTAACTGCTTTGCCAGAAACATCACCTGTTGATCCCGCAGGCGCTTTTTCTCTAAGAAGGCCGTAATTTTGGCCCGCAGCAACACAGGTTTGAAAGGCTTTGAGAGAAAGTCCTCGGCCCCCATTTCAATGCAGCGTACCACGTTGTCCATCTCATCCAAGGACGAGATCATGATGACCGGTATAGTCTGCCAGGAGCTACTTTGCTTGAGCTGAATCAACAGCTCAAAGCCGTTCATCTCCGGCATAATCAGGTCTAGCAAAATTAAGTCGCAGGGGGTGGCTTGGAGGAGCTCCAGGGCTTGTCGGCCGTTGGCCGCAACACTGACGGTAAAGCCCTGGCACTCCAACTGGCGAGACAATAAATCGCGGTTGGTTGCATTGTCGTCTACAACAAGGATGTGCCCCCCCTGCCAGTCTGGTTCCGCGCTAGGGTCAGTGTTAAGGGCGCGCAGGGTGGTTTCGGCATGCTTGATCAGGTCGGAGGCCGCTAAACCTTCTAGCTGTAAGGCTTGGGCTTCGGGGTGGTTGGGGTCAATGAGCTGCAGTTGTTGCCTTGATAGGTTAACCATGTCGTTGACCATGCCCAACAGTTGCTGAGCCGCCGAGTGGATACGTTCTAAATCGGGCCTGAGCTCAGGGCTAGCCTCTTCCAACAACATCTCGCAGTAGCCAATGACGGTACTGAGTGGAGTCAGCATCTCAAGACGAATTACTGCCCCAAAGGAGTTAATGTCACTCTGAAATTGGCCCACTTCGAGTTGAATTGGATCCAGAATGGCGTTGGCTAGGGACAACAGTTGGGTGCCACAGGTATAAATTTTTTGCAGGTCGTTTGCCAGGGCTGAGTCGGGTTGACCCTTCAGTTCCTCCAGCAGCATTTCACTATAGCCAATGATGGCGTTCATGGGGGTGCAAAGCTCATGGCGCAGATGGCTGAACAAGGCCCGCTGCACTCGACTATCCTCCAGTGGTGTGATGGAGTCGGCGGCGGGGGACTGGGCGGTGGTGAGGAGCTGTTCAATTTTGTCGAGTAGTTTCGGCAAATCGACGGGTTTCGTTTCGTACTCATCACAACCTGCGGCGAGAGCCTGCTCCCGATCGCCCGCCATCGCGTGGGCAGTTAGCGCAATTACTGGAATGTGTTGGGTGTGAGGATTAGCTTTAATTTGCCGGGTTGCTTCGTAACCATCGATCACCGGCAGGTCAATATCCATGATGACCAGGTTGGGGCGCTCGGATAGAGCCTGGGCGACGCCATCGGCTCCATCGATGGCGATCGCAACTTCGTAACCCTTCCGGACTAGACGACGGGACAGCATATCTCGATTGACTTCGTTATCTTCAACCAGGAGCAGCTTGGCCATGGGGATAGGGGCTCTTAGAGGACAGCACGGTCAGGAGCA
>DVEE01000400.1 GCA_015295885.1 Leptolyngbyaceae cyanobacterium M65_K2018_010 | reverse complement strand
CCGATCTGTGATGGTCAGGTTGAGGGCTTCCCCCGCCACCGATTGAATTTCCCGCTTTAGGCGATCGCTGATTTGGGTAATCAAGACATCCAGGTTGATCGGCCACCCCCACTCGGCAAACTTCCGGTCCAGCATCATCAGCTGGGTTTTGCCCGAATCAAACCATTCCGGTAGGCGCCCCACCAATTGCTGACCCTGATCGATGACAAAGGGCAACACAGTAATCGCCAAGGCCGTAAAGCCGACCAGGGCCAGCACCAGAACTAAAATGGCGGCTAACTCTCGCTTTAGCCCTGCTCGTTCAAGATTAGCCATGGGGTAGCTCAGTAAAAAGGCGAGCAGGGCTGCAATCAGCACCATGACTAAGATCGAGCGGAAATACCCAAATATGACCGAAATTGCCCACAGGTTGAGTACAAGAACCGGGGTCGCCAGGGCCACTACCGCAGACTGCGCGATTGGATTCAGCCCATCCCACCAGCGGGTCAACCAGTTCTTCGTCAGGGGATCGCTCAGGGGGTTGGGGTTACGCTCGCCGGATTGGATCATGGGAGGCACTTTGAAGATTTATCCTATTTTAGGGGCGCAACCGATGAAGTTAAAGCTTGCAGCCGATAGATTCTGGCTGGGACGACCGGTTCAGTCGTTAAGGTATAGATAGATAACGTCGAGCAACTCGGTGTTCTGGAATGGCAAGACTACTGAAGTTTCAATTAACCCTGATGCAAAACTATTTCTGATGCACATGTCTGATGCACAACAGCCGTCTATCCAGCTGCGCCAGCCCCGCCGAATTCTGGTCACGGGTGGGGCCGGCTTTATTGGTTCCAATTTTGTCCATCACTGGTGTCGAACCTATCCCCGCGATCGCGTAGTCGTGTTGGATGCCTTGACCTACGCCGGCAATCGCCAGAATTTATCTGATTTGGAAGGGGTGGCCAATCTGCGATTTGTCCAGGGTGATATCTGCGATCGAGAGCTGGTGGACCGTCTGCTGCGTGAAGAAGCCCTGGATACCATCGCTCACTTCGCCGCGGAGTCCCACGTAGATCGTTCAATTTTGGGTCCGGGGGCTTTTATTCAAACCAACGTAGTCGGAACCTTTACCCTATTAGAGTCGTTTCGACAGTATTGGGTGGCCGAGGGCAGCCCTGATAGCTATCGATTTCTGCATGTCTCCACCGATGAGGTCTTTGGTAGTTTGGCAGCTGAGGACCCCGCGTTTACAGAAACTACCCCCTACGCCCCGAATAGCCCCTATTCAGCTTCTAAGGCCGGCAGCGACCACTTGGTGCGGGCCTATTTCCATACCTATGGTATGCCCACCCTGATTACCAATTGTTCCAATAATTACGGGCCTTACCATTATCCAGAGAAGTTAATTCCCTTGATGATCATTAATATCCTGCTGGGCAAACCCCTGCCAGTGTATGGTGATGGACAAAATATTAGGGATTGGCTGTTTGTAGAAGATCATTGCAGCGCCTTGGATGTGGTTATCCATCGGGGGCAGCCAGGGGAAACCTATAATGTGGGCGGCAATAACGAGGTTAAGAATATTGATTTGGTTTATCGTCTCTGCCAACTCATGGATGAATTAGCACCGGATTTGCCGGTGCAGCCGGCCGAGAACTTAATTACCTTTGTCAAAGATAGGCCCGGCCACGATCGCCGCTATGCCATCGATTCAACTCGGCTTAAAAATGAGCTGGGTTGGGTGCCCAAGACCAGTCTGGATGAAGGGTTACGCAAAACCATTGAGTGGTATTTGGCTCATCCCAGTTGGTGGCGAAGCTTGCTCTCCCAGGAGTATCAGGCTTATTACGAAAAGGTCTATGCCTGAGCGGGGCATGGGAAATGGCCTCCAACTTAGCGGGCAACAGCTAGCAAGAGCTAGAGAATACTGACCGTTATCGGGCCATGCGGGGGGAATTCTAGCCTCTCCCCTGGTTCAGGAGTGCTGCTGGGAGGATCCTGGGGGCCAGCCCGTAGGAGGGCCGAGGTGGGGGCAGGATCAACTTTTTCGACCAACCCAATCAAGAAAACCGAACTGCCTCAAGGGCGGGAGTTTGTTAGGCTTGAGCTAAATCTGTTGGTGGCTCTGAACCCACCCCCTGGCCTGGTCATAACCTTGACAGGTCACCAAAATGAATACAATGGGGGCGTTTTCTGGGCCATGCCAAGACCGCTGAAGCATGGGTATTTGGGAGGATAACGATGGCTGCTACTGGCTTCAAAGATTACTACGCTGTTTTAGGGGTCGGTAGAACCGCCGGGGTTGATGAGATCAAGCAATCCTTCCGGAAGTTAGCGCGTAAGTACCACCCCGATGTCAATCCTGGGGATAAGAACGCTGAGGCTAAATTCAAGGAGGTGAGTGAAGCCTACGAGGTGTTGTCGGACCCTGAGAAGCGCAAAAAATACGACCAATTTGGCCAGTACTGGCAGCAGGCCAGTCGGGCGGGGGCGGGGGCGGGCTATGGAACACCGACGGATTTTGGTGGCTTTGACTTTAGCGCCTATGGCAGTTTTGACGAGTTTATTAACGAGCTGCTCGGTCGTTTTGCCGGGGGGGCTGGAGGTGGGCCCCGGTCTCGCACCTATACCTACGGCAGCCCAGAGGGGGCAGGGTTTGGCTCTTCAGGGTTTGGCTTTGATAGCCGCGGGGCGGCCCAATCCTTTGATCAGGAAGCCAACATCAGCCTTACCTTGAGCGAAGCCTTCCACGGCACCCAGAAGCGGCTGCGCATCGGTAACGAGGAAGTTGAGGTGCGCATTCCCCCTGGGGCAAAGCAGGGGAGCAAGGTACGCCTCAAGGGTAAAGGGCAGATGAACCCCTACACGAAGCAACGGGGGGATGTGTACTTGGTGGTGCAGTTGGCTCCCCATGCCCTGTTCAAATTTGAGGGAGATAACCTGGTCTGTGAGGTGCCGGTTGCGCCGGATGAGGCGGTGCTGGGTGGCAAAATTGAGGTGCCTACCCCCGATGGAAGTGTGACGATGAATTTGCCAGCGGGGATTAAATCGGGACAAACCCTGCGCCTACGGGGCAAAGGCTGGCCTACCCCAAAGGGCGATCGCGGTGACCAGTTGGTTAGAGTGGTGATCACCCCGCCCACGCGCCTTAGTGACCTCGAGCGCCAGCTCTATGAGCAGATCCAATCTGCCCGGCGGGAAGACCCGCGCCAAAGCCTAGTCAATACCAAACTCTAGGGCCCTAGCCTAGGCCTGCGCGGCTTTGCCTGAAGCGGCTTTAGCAGACTGTTTTTGCCGTTGCTTTTGGCGCTTGGCCTCGGCCTTGGCCTTTTTCTCCGCCTCCAAAGCGTCCTGCCGGGCGGCTTCGGCTTCTTCGGCGATTTTGTCGAGGTAGTAGTGGTAGTCCCCCTGGTACAAGCGCAGTTCCCCATCGCGGATTTCGACAATTTTGGTGGCGACGCGGGAAATAAAGTAGCGATCGTGGGAGACCAGCAGCACCGTGCCATCGTAGTGCTGCAGGGCCTCTTCCAGCATTTCTTTGGCGGGAATATCCAAATGGTTGGTGGGCTCGTCCAGCATCATTAGGTTGGCGGGGCGGAGCAGCATTTTGGCCAGGGCCAGGCGAGCTTTCTCCCCACCGCTGAGGGCCTTGACCGCCTTAAACACCATATCTCCGCTAAAGAGAAATCGCCCCAGCAGGGTACGCACCTCTTCATTGGTCCAGTCTGGTACTTCGTCGTGGACGGTTTCTAGCACCGTTTTCTCTAGGTCCAGGGCCTCGGCCTGGTTTTGCTCAAAGTAGCTGGGGATAACCTTGTGCTGGCCCAGTTCAACTCGACCCTCGGTGGGGGCTTCCAGGCCGCTAATCAAACGCAGCAGGGTCGATTTGCCCGCGCCGTTGTGGCCTAAAAAGGCAATGCGATCGCCCCGCTCGACCAGCAAATTGGCCCCTAAAAACAGAATCTTATCGTCGTAGGTGTGGGTTAAGTCCTCAATGATCACCACCTCACGACCACTGCGGGGGGCGGGCGGAAAGCGAAAATGCAGGGTACGGCCACCAGCCTCGGGGGCCTCAATGCGCTCAATTTTGTCCAGCTGCTTTTCGCGGCTTTTCGCCTGGGTACTGCGGGTGGCGCTGGCCCGAAAACGATCGACAAAGGCCTGCTGTTTGGCGATTTCCTTTTGTTGGCGCTCGTAGGTACTCAGCTGAGCCGCCAGGTTTTCTTCCTTTTGGGTCAGGTAGGCGGTGTAGTTACCTAGATAGGTGGTGGAAACGCCCCGATCCGTTTCGACAATCTGGGTACAAAGCCGATCCAGGAACTCCCGGTCGTGGGAAACAATCACCATGGGTGTAGTGAGGCCCTTCAGATAACCTTCCAACCACTCAATGGTGTCCAGATCCAGGTGGTTGGTAGGCTCGTCCAGCAGCAGCACATCGGGTTCCTGCAACAGAATTTTGCCCAGGCCCAGGCGCATTTGCCAGCCACCGCTGAACTCGCTGACGGAGCGATCGCCATCGGCTGGGGCGAACCCCAATTCTGGCAGAATCTTTTCAATGCGGGCTTCTAAGCCGTAGCCCCCCAGCGCCTCAAAGCGCCGCTGCTGCT